>JBBJNO010000064.1:0-10814 GCA_037720875.1 Luteimonas sp.
TGGTATAGCAGCCAGCCGTTGACCAGCAAGTCGACGCTGGGTTCCGGCGTCTCGACGGTGATCGCGCCCAGCGTGCGATGCCAGTACATGCGCACGGCGTCGAGCGCATCGTGCGCCGCCTGGTGGCCGCGCATCTTCTTCGCCAGCGCGACCGCCTCGCCCCAACCGTGGCCGACGCCGAGCCGGAATACGGTTTCAGAATGTTCTCCCGGCTCCAGTTCGACCGCGACCTGGATCGCGGCGCAGGGATCGAGCCCGACGCCCAGCCTGCCGGACAGGCGTTCGCGCAGCAGCGCATCGGGTCTCGCGGGGTTGCCGTTGCGGCCGAGGAATTCGGTGCGGTCGCCGGTGACGTTGCGGGTCCGCGCGTCGTGTCGCGTATCGTGTCGCACATCGGTTCGCGCATCGGTGCCGGATGGATCCGTATCGAAGAAGGCGACGCGCCCCTCGAATTCGCTGTTGTACGGATTGCGCGCGATCAGCACGCCGCTGTCGCCGTCTATTTCGGTGACCACATGCATCTGCGTCTTCGCATGCAGGTCGCCGAGGATCCATTCGACGTAGCCGGTCGCCGTGAGCCGGCGCGGGCGTCCCGACAGGTTGCGCAATTTCAGCACGCTGAACTTGATGGCGTCCTGCTGCGCGACATACACCCACAACTCGCTGGCGATGCCGTCCTCGACATGCTCGTACACGCTGTAGCCGAAGCCGTGGCGCGTGCGATAACTGCCCTTGCCGCGGCACGGCAGCGGCGTCGGCGACCAGAGCCGGCCGCTGTCCTCGTCGCGCAGGTAGAACGCTTCGCCGCCACTGTCACCGACCGGATCGTTGTGCCACGGCGTCAGCCGGAATTCGTGCGCGTTCTCGCCCCATGTGTAACCCGGCGAGCTTTCGCTGACCACGCAACCGAGGTTGGCATTGGCGATCACGTTGCACCACGGCGTGGGCGTGGCCTGGCCTTCGGCGAGATGGACGATGTATTCGCGGCCATCGGGTGCAAAGCCGCCATGCCCGTTGTCGTACACCAGCGTGTCGGTATCGGCGCCGACATCGAACGGCCACGGATCGACATCAGGCTGCCCGTCATCGAGTTCTTCCGTAGGCGATGCAGGCGCAAATGGCACGGGCAGTTCTTCCTGCACGGGTGCAGGCACCAGCCGCGGGATCACCGGGATCGGCGGTGGGCGCTTGCCGACTTGCTCCGACAAGGTTCCGCGCGTATCGCTGATGATGACGCGCGCCGCGGTCTGCAGCAGCACGCGGTCCTCATGCGCCAGTTGTTGCGCGGGCCGCACGAAGATGCCGCCGGGCCGGTCGAGTACGTTGGCTTCGACGCCGGCCGCGATCAACCCCATGATCTGGTCCTGCAACTGCTGCCGGTAGCCGGCCTGGTCCTCGTTCCAGATGACGAGATCGACCGTGAGTCCCTTCAGCCGCCAGTAGGCGTGCGCCTGCACCAGTTGCCGCACCAGTTCGATGTTGTCGGCGTTGGCGATCTGCAGCAGCACGATCGGATGGTCGCCGGAGATGCCCTGGCCCCACAGGCCGGACTGGCCACGTCGGTTCTGCAACAGCACGGAAGGCTCCGCGCGCAGCGCCGGATGCGCATGCACGACGAGCCCGGCGAGGCGTTCGTAGAGTTGCGCATCCGATTGCGAGGCGTTGATCTGTCGGCGCACGACCTGGCTGTGCGTCCAGGCAAGATCGAACACGCGATCGGCCAGGCGCCGGTCGCGGTACTTGTCGATCAAGCCGGAGGACTCCTCACGCGTATTGCCCACACCCGACACCATGTCGATGGTCGTGGTCTGACCGGGTGGCAGGGTGATGCGCGCGCGAATCGACACGATCGGATCCAGCACCGAGCCTTCCGAATTCGACAGCGCACGCGAGGTGGTCAACGCATCCGGGCGCTGCAGGCTGTTGCCGCGGCCGATGAAACGGGCGCGGTCGGTCTCGTAGGAAATCTCGTCGATATCGCCATCGTGCACGGCCAGCAGGTGGAACATGCTGGGCGTGGCCTCATCGTGCGCGCGCGGCCGCCGCATGCAGACGATGGCTTGCTTGGCCGTGACCAATTGCGTCTGCACGAACAGGTTGCTGAAGGCCGGATGCAGTTCGTCCGACACGGCGGATGCCATCACCACTTCAGCGTAACTGGTGATCTCGATGGTGCGGGTGGTGCGCGCGCGGTTGGTGATGCGCAGGCGCCGCAGTTCGATGTCGTCCTCGGGCGAGATCGCGATTTCGGTATGCGTCTCGAAGCCATGCTTGCGGCCGCGGAACTCCGCCTTCGCGTCGGAAAAAATCGCTTCGTAACCTTCCACCTCGACCGCGCACGGCTGGTAGGTGGTGGACCAGAAGGCCCCGCTTTCGGCGTCGCGCAGGAAACAGAAACTGCCCCACTGATCGCGCGTTCCGTCCTCGCGCCAGCGCGTGACCGCGATGTCGCGCAGCCGGCTGAAACCACCGCCGGCACTGGTCAGCATCGCGTGGTAGCGGCCGTTGGACAGCATCTGCACGGCGGGACGCACGGTATGCGGTGTCTGGAAGATGCGTAGTTCCATTTCGGCCGGCTGGCTGACCGTCGCCGCGCTCGCCACTTCCGCCGCATGCGGGTGGAAGGTGCCGGTGCGTGGAATGCGCTCCTGCAGCAACAACAGCGTCGCCTGGAATTCGGGATCGGCGACGAAGCGTTTCTGCATCGGCTGGTCCCGCAACAGGTACACCAGCGACAACAGGCCCATGCCTTGGTGGTGCGCCATGAACGACCGGATCAGCGCATGGCCCTGGCCGCGCGGCAGCCGCGATGTCGTGTAATCGATCGCCTCGTACATGCCGAAGCGGCCTGTGAATCCTTCATCGGTGAGCCGTTGCAGGTTGGCGCAGGCCGCGTCGGGCGCGGTCATCAGCGCCATCATGCTGGCATAGGGTGCGATCACCAGGTCTTGCGCCAAGCCTCGCCGGAGACCGAGCCCCGGCACGCCGAAGGCGCGATATTGGTAGTTCATCCGGCCATCGACGATGTTGTAGCCGGATTCGGAAATTCCCCACGGCACGTTGCGCTGGCGGCCGTATTCAATCTGGCGCTCGACCGAATGCTTGGAGGTCTGGTCGAGCAGCGTGCCTTCGTAACTGGGCATGACCAGCTGCGGCATCAGGTACTCGAACATCGAGCCGCTCCACGACAGCAGCGTGGGATCGCCATCGACTTCGGTCAGCAGCCGTCCCAGCGCGAACCAGGTCTCCTGCGGCAACTGTCCCTGCGCGATCGCCACGAAGCTGCACAGGCGCGCTTCGGACGCCAGCAGGTCGTAGTAACCCTGGTCGCGGCGGTGCTCATCGACGTTGTAGCCGATCGAGAGCAGATGCCGCGAGCGGTCGTACAGAAATTGGTAATCCATGCGCGCGCAATCGCGGGCGCTTTCGGCCAGGCGTTCCAGCTCGATGATGCGGGCGCGGGCGCGATCGACAGCGGCGGAGATTTGCGTGGATGCGGGGGCGTTGCCGTCGTCGCGCCCGGTCATGTCGGCGATGTCGCGCAGCGTCGGGATGCGATCGGCGAATGGCGATTCGCCTTCCGTGTCGAGCCACGGCGCAAACCAGCGCATCTCCTCGATGGCCGCGCTGCATTGCGTCAGCAATGCCACGGTCCACTCCTCGGCCTCGGCCGACACTTCGGCGCTGACCGAAATCCCTTGCGCCTGTTCAAAAAGTGCACGCAGCCGTTCGATCCCGGCGGAGGCCGTGACCGGCGGCGCCGCGACACTCTCCTCCAGCAACCGTTGCAATGCCGCCAGCGACGCATCCGTCGCCCCATCAGGCATGCAATCCGCCAACACGCCGGCGGTATCGGCCAGGCCCCTGAACGTGCACGGCGACAATAGCGGCGCATCGGCGAAGGCCAGCAATCCCTGACGCAACGTCAGCAGGTGCCCCGCGAGATTGCCGCTGTCCACGCTGGACACGTAGCGTGGCGGCAGCGGTTGCAGGGTCTCGGTGTCGTACCAGTTGTAGAAATGGCCGCGATGGCGCGGTAATGCCGCAAGCGTGCGCAGCGTGTTGGCGGTGCGCACGATGACATCGCCCACGCAGGCGTAACCAAAATCGTAGGCGGCGATGTCGGCGAGCAGCGACAGCCCGATGTTGGTCGGCGAGGTGCGCCTGGCCACCACCCGCAACGGATGTTCCTGCACGTTGTCGGGCGGCAACCAGTGGTCGGCTTCGGTGACATGCGTTTCAAAGAACGCCCAGGTGCGGCGCGAGAGTTTTCCCAGGAACCGCAATTGCGGCACGGACAGGTCTGCGGTCTTGCGACGCGGTGTGCGGCTCAACCACCACATCAGCACGGGCGACGACAGCCACAAGGCCAGCACCGGACCGGCCACCCACAGCGCATCGGGCCGCATGCGCAGCAGCGCGGCAAATACGACCGATGCCAATACCGGCCCGAACCACATCATGCGCACCGAGCCGGCAAGCCCATCGCCGAGCGTGCGTTCGACTTCGCTCGACGGATTCCATTGCAACAGGCGGCGGCGCGACAGCATCCGCCACAACGTCCGCAGGATGGCATCGAGGCTGAAAAAAGCCTCGTAAGGCAGGCCGGCCAAGGTCAGCGGCACGTGTGCGAACGCGCGCAACGCCGCCGTGCAGGTCTGCCGCAAATGCGCGTACAGCGGCAGGTCGGCGGGCCGCTTGAACAGCTCCGTCAACGAGGCGAGCGCCGGTGGGATCACCAGGATCGCGAGCAGCCACAACGTCCACGCCAGCGGTTGCGGCGACAGCAGCCAGCCGGTCACCAGTAACGCGGTGATGCACGCGGGCACCAGGCTGCGTCGCAGGTTGTCGAGCAGCTTGCCGCGCGACAGCATCGACAGTGGATTGCGTTCCCCGGGCGGCTGCAAGCGCGGCACCCGCGGCAGCAACCATGGCAGCAACTGCCAGTCGCCGCGGATCCAGCGATGGCGGCGCTTGACGTCCACTGCGTAGCGCGATGGGTACTCCTCGTAAAGTTGCACGTCGCTGACCAGGCCCGCGCGCACGTAGCAGCCTTCCAGCAGGTCGTGGCTGAGGATGCGGTTCTCCGGCATCCGCCCGGCCAGCGCACGCTCGAACGCATCGATGTCGTAGATGCCCTTGCCCACGAACGAACCTTCGCCAAACAAATCCTGATACACGTCCGACACCGCGCGCGTGTACGGATCGATGCCGGGCTCACTGCCGTACAGGCTTGCGTAACGCGAGCGGCGTTGCCCGCTCATGCTGATGCCGACACGCGGTTGCAGGATCCCGTAGCCGCGGATGACGACGCCACGGTGCTCGTCGAAGCACGCGCGATTGAGTGGATGCGCCAGTGTGCCCACCAGCTCTTGCGCCGAATCACGCGGCAATTGCGTGTCGGTGTCCAGGGTGATGACGTAGCGCGCATGGGCGAGGATCGCGGTATCGCCGACCACACGCAGGAACGCATCAGGCGCGCCGCCGCGCACGAAGGCATTCAACGCGGCCAGCTTGCCGCGCTTGCGCTCATATCCCATCCACATTCGCTCGCGCGCATTCCAGGTGCGCGGCCGGTGGAACAGGAAAAAATGGTTGTTGCGATCGGGCGCGTAGCGCGCGTTGAGGGCGTCGATCTCGTGCTGTGCCGCATCCAGTAGCGCCTCGTCCTCCGGCAAGGTCGCCTGGTCGGCATCGAAGAAATCGGTGAGCAGCGCGAAGTGGAGATTCTCGTGGCGATTGGCCAGGAACCGCACCTCCAGCTCTTCGGCCAGTGACTGGATCGAATCGACGCTGCCGAACATGCTCGGCACCACGACCAGGGTGCGCGCTTCCGACGGAATCCCTTCGGAAAAATCCAGTCGCGGCAAGGCATGCGGCCGCACCAGCATCGTCGCCACCCGGTTCACCAGCGCGACACCGAGCTCGCTGAAGGCGATGACGCACAACGCGCCGATGAGCCATGGCCATATCGGTGAATCCAGCATGGGCCCCGCGTCGTGCAGCATGCCCCAGGTGAACAGCGCGATGATCGCCGCACCGGGCACGGTGTAGGCCAGCAACGGGAGGCGTTTTGCGGTCTTGCGCACGCTGCGGGTGATTCCGCGCACGCCGAGCGCGCGCTCCAGCTCGCAGTGGCCGTCATCGATCAGGTAATAGCCAACATGCGCGCCGATGTCGGCTTCGCCCGTGACCGCTGCGCGCTCCTGTGCAAGACGCAGCGCCTGCACTGCCACGTCCTGCTCGGGCAATGCACCGCGGCGCGCGGTCAACTCGACCATGTGGCGGTAGTGATCGCGCGTGGCGAAATCCATCCTGCCGTAAGTGCCACCCGGGTCCGCGCGCAATGCCGCATCGACCACGCTCATGGTCTCGACGAATTCGCGCCAATCCATCATCGCGAGAAAACGCAGGCTGCCGATGCTGTTGCTCACCGACACCTGCGCCGCCGCCTGCTGCTGGTTCTCGGTTTGCACCATCTGCTCGATGGTGTGGTCGCTGTCGGCAAGCCACTGCTCGATCCAGGTCAACGGCAAGGCAAGCGCGGAACTCTGTCCTTGCAGGCGGCGCGCAAGTTCGGCCACGAACGAGCTGGCCAGCGGCGGCCCGGAACGCGCCATGTCGGCGATCACCAGTACCAGGTTTTTCGGATCGGTCTCGGCGACCTTGATCAGCCGGTCCGCCCACAGGTCGGCGGCGTTGCGATCGGTGCGGTCGTCGATCAGGCGTGCGCTGATGCGACGCAGGTTCTCGATCAGCGCGAACCGCAGCATGATCGGGATCGCCCACAGCTCGCCCAGGTTCAATGGCGTGATGGTCTGGTAGGCGGCGATGAAGCGGCTCAGGCTTTCGGCATCGACCCGGCCATCGCCATGCGAGATGGCGTTCAATGCCAGGTCGTATACGCGTGGCAAGCCTTGCGCCGGACCAGCGGTGAGCTTGGGCAGTTCGCGGCTGTAGTTCTTCGGCAGATGCCGGCGCGCGATGCTGATTTGTTCCTCGATCAGGTAGATGTTGTCCAGCAACCACTCGCCCGCGGGCGTCAGTCGGCGCTTGGCCTGCGCTGCGGCGTTAAGTATGTCGCAGGCGCGATCGAGCACATCCTGGTTGTCACTGAGCCTGCCAAGCAGCAGATCGGACTGCGGACGGGTGCTGACCTTGTGGCTGCGTGCCAGCGCCTTGCCGTGCCGCTCCATCTGCTCGGCGCTGAGCAACTGCGCCAGCAGGGGTTGTTCGCTATCGAGTGCGACGCGTGGCACGTTGTTTTCCGGGCCGGCCAGCGCGCGTTTCAAGCGCAGCCACGCGCGCAATAGCGTGATTCGATTCGGTATCAAGCTGATATCCCGGCTCCTGGCTTGCTCAAGTTCGATCCGTCCGCTGGGTCGCAGCGATGTGAGCTGCAGACAGCATGCTCTCAGACAGCATGCTCCAAGACAGCATGCCCTCAGACAGCATGATCTCACTTCGCCGATACCGGAGCCGTGAATCGTGTGCGTGACCCGCGCGACCACCGATTGAAGAATGCAGCCATGGCAACGTCAAGCACGAATTATGCCGCTGCACGGATGGTGCAATGCTGTTATCCCAAAACACAGGCACCTGGCATCGATGTCATGCGGCAGCCCGGAAAAGCAGAAGGCCCAGTCTTTTCGGATTTGATCCCGAATCGGCTGAGCCTTCCTTGTCAGAGCTGTGGGCATCCGGCTTGCGCCTTTTGCTTTTTCTCTGACGATTCGGACTGTACTCCCGACTCTGTTAACCCGGCGTCAAAAAAGCGTCATCCAATACGCAGGATCCCGTGCGTTTGCTTGTAGGAGCGGCTTCAGCCGCGAGCGCTTGAATGTTTCATGGCGCCCGGAAAGAGCTCGCGGCTGGAGCCGCGCCTACGAAATGCAGGCCTTGCCTGTGGTCACGAACCCCAGGGCCACCAGCCGCGACCACTGCGCGCATAATGATCCGCCGCGCGCTCAAAACGATTGCGTGCGCTGATGCCACCGCACGCTGCATACAGCGGCAGGAACAACGGGCCCAGCGCCATGTACTGGTACACATGCGCGCGTTCGTGGTCGGACAACAGGATCATCGGCTCGGCACCCTGCCCCGCGCGGTGCGCGTAGGTGACACATTGCGAATCGAGCGTGTCGCCGGTGTGCAGGATGATGTTGCCCAGCGTGACCGCACCGCCCGGACCCCAGGGCCAGTCATGGAACACGACGGCCAGGTTGCGCGGACTGACATGCGCATGCGCGCCGAATGCAATGCCGACGATGCCCGCGACCAGCCCGATCACCGTATTGGGCGATGTCCACAGCATGCCGGCCGCACGTGCGATCGCCAGGAGCGCAGGCGATGACATCGCCGCATGGCTCAATCGGTGCCTTCCGGCATCAACAGCCACAGGATCAGGTACACGAGGATGCCGGGGAACGCGACCGATGCGATCGAGAGGATGACGAACACCACCCGCACCAAGGTCGGATTCCAGCCGTAACGCCGGGCAATGCCGCCCATGACCCCCGCGAGGACGCGGTCGTTGACGGAGCGAGTGAACGGTGGCGATGTGTTCATGGCAAGGACCGGGAAAATGGCGTGCGTACAAGTCTAGTCCCGATGCCTGCCGTCGGCGCGCGACGCCCCGGAAGACGTGCAGGCCCGGTCACTCTCCCGCAATGCCCCAGCGCGACAGCACCTGGCGATCATTCGGCCCCATCAACGTGATGCCATGCAGCAGCGTGGTGCCCGCCCAGCACAGGTCCTCGTCGGCGGCATTGGCCGGATTGCCCATGGCATCGGCGAAGCGCTGCGCAAACCGTCCCTGGTATTGCTGGCCGAGGTTGGTCAACGCGGATTTCAGCTGCGCCTGGTCGACTGGACGCTCCGGCGCATTGTCGGCCTCGGCGACCAATGCCTTGAGATAGAAGTCCATCAACGCCGCATGATGCGCCGGCGGGATTTGCTCCAGTGCCGTCTTCATCCTGGCGCTGAGCGCCTTGTCGAAGGTGTCGCGCTCGCGGAACACCTGCGCGCAGCTGTGCGTGTCGAGATGCGGCAACGAACGCGACAAGGCCGTGGTCGCGCCGACCAGCACCGGCCCATCCAGCGAT
Organism: Luteimonas sp.; assembly: GCA_037720875.1. Classification (GTDB taxonomy): domain Bacteria; phylum Pseudomonadota; class Gammaproteobacteria; order Xanthomonadales; family Xanthomonadaceae; genus JALYOU01. The sequence continues at coordinate 9,105 of JBBJNO010000064.1, forward strand.
TTGGCGCCACGCGCCAACGCGGTCTTGATGTCCGCATACAGGCCACGCTGGGTGAAGACACCGGAGTAGCGCGACTTGAGCCGCGGGTCGCCGTTGATGCCATCGACGAAACGCTGGCTGGCCGCATGCAACGGCGAGGAAGACGGATATGGATTCTTGACGTCAACGGTCACCAGGCTCAGCGAAGTGTCCCCGTCCATCCAGCGCTTGCCGAACACGAGCAACGCGATGACGACCGCGATCCAGAATAGTTTTTTCACATTTTTTCCTGTGGAAAGCCAAAGTGAGAAAAAGCCGCTCCCGTAGAGCGGCCTCCGACAGGCTAATGATGAGCGGCTTGCTCCGCTGCTTCTGCATCAACGTCAAGAGCAGTCGAGCAAGCTCGACTCCACGGTAGAGTGGAACGCTCGTCGAGGACGGTTCAGAACCAATCCAACTCGCCGGATTGACTAGAACCTATCTCAATATCGGAACTCATAAGATTTGCAATCGTCATTCCCGCGAAGGTGGAAATCCAGGGACCTTGTTTTCAACGGCTTAAAGTCCCTGGATTCCCGCCTTCGCGGGAATGACGCGTAAAGAAGTTCGTTGCTTCTAATTTGAGATAGGTTCCAGTCAATCAGAGCGCAGATTTATCGCGCACGCTGCCGCAACCACTCGTGGGTGGTGTTCGGCACTTCCTTCTGCGCCCGGCCCGACACGTAGATGCCGATGTGCCCACCCTTGAAACTGAGCTCGGTGTAGTCGTCGGTCCCGACCAGTGCCTTGAGCGCCTTCGATGCGGCGGGCGGCACCAGGTGATCCTGCTCGGCGAAGATGTTCAGCACCGGCATGTCGACCATGCCCAGATGCACTTCCTTGTCGCCAATGGTGATGCCGCCGTTGACGAAACCGTTGCCCTGGTAGAACTGCTTGATGAACTGCCGGAATGCCTCACCGGCTTGGTCGGGCGAATCGAAGATCCACTTCTCCATGCGCAGGAAATCCTCGACCGCCTTCTTGTCGTCGAGGATGTCGACGAGGCCGACGTACTTCTGCACGAACAGACGCCACGGCTTCAACGTCAGGTAGCACATGTTCATCATGTCCGCCGGCACGTTGCCGAGCGTATCGACGAACAGATCCACATCCATGCCCTGCGTCCAGTTGGACAGCATGTTGTCTGGCGTATGGAAATCGACCGGCGTGACCATCGTGATCAGGTTCTTGATCTTGCCGGGATGCAGCGACGCGTAGCACAGCGAGAATGCGCCGCCCTGACATATCCCGAGCAGGTTGATCGCATCGAGCTTGAAACGCTTGCGCAGGTGATCGACGGCGCCGCCGAGGAAGCGCTCGATGTAATCCTCCAGCGTCAGGAACTTGTCGGACCGGTCGGGATAGCCCCAGTCGATGATGTAGACGTCCTCGCCGCGCTCCAGCAGGCCCTTGACGATGGAGCGATCGGCTTGCAGGTCGACCATGTACGGCCGGTTGACCAACGCGTAGCTGATCAGCAGCGGTGTCGTCGCAGTCGGCGCTTTGTCGCCGATGAAGCGATACAGCACGACCTTGCCGTCGCGCCAGACTTCCTGCTTGGCGGTCGCGCCGTAGTGGACGTCGTCGACCTGCTTCAGTGTGTCGAGTGCTGCACCCAGTTTGCCCTGCATCCGCATCGCCTCGCCGGCGAGCGCTTCGGGGGTGAAGTTCAGCGGTCCGTTCATGTCAACG
>JBBJNO010000065.1:0-3516 GCA_037720875.1 Luteimonas sp.
GGCGCGGATGGCCGATGCGCAAATGGCCGGCACTACGCGCCGGGTCGGCGCCTGTGGCGCGCAAGCCGGGCAAGTCTGGCAAGGCCGCCAGTAGCGCGATGCGCTGCAAATCGGGATTGCGTCGCTGCACTCCGGCGATGCGCGCCGCGATCAATGCCGACGCGCGTTCCGGTGCCATGTCGGCAAACAGCGCCGCGTCGGCGGCGAGGCCCGACAGGCCGCGTTCGAAGTAGATCAACTGGCTGCGCAACTCACGCTCGGCACCGTTCGTCATGGCCCGCGCCTGATCCTGGCCGTGCTGATAACGCACCATGCGGTCGTGTTGCAGCACCCACGCCAACGCGACCGCCAGGCTCAGCAGCAACAACAGGCCATAGGCCAGCATGCGCTGGAGGATCGGCGTGAGGCGGACAGGCTTGGAGACGGATTCGGGCGTCATGTCTTCAGCGCGGTAACAGCTCCATGTGAGCACCGTTACTTCGGTGGGCCGGCACGAATGCGGCGGCGACCCCGCGCCATCCGGCACTGTCGCCCAGTGCCGCTCCGGCGGTCAATCAGGCTGTCGCGATTTGTGACTGATCGCGCAACCTGACCGGATGCGGCATATGACGCAGACGGTACGCCTCTGACATCAAGGGGCGGTGATGCGGGTGATCGGTCGATACGGATGGCGCGCCATGAGGCGTTGCTCATCCCGAAAACCAACGCTTCTCGAGCGGAGCTTGCTCCGCTGCTGTCGCTTCTGGACAAGGCCCGGCGGAACAAGCTCCGCTCAACGAACCTGGAAGCGCCGAGCAAGCGCCGCTCTACGAACCCTGCAAGAGCCCAGCAAGGCAAGAGCCCAGCAAGCTCCGCTCCAGCAACCTGCCAGCGCTTGACCCGCTTCGCTGTCGCCGAGGTGGAGCACACCCGCCGGATCATTGCTGCGGTGATTTTTTTTCGAGTCGGCATCCTGCCTCGGCTCAGAGTGCGCGATCACCCACCGCAGGCTGGGTTGGTTTCATCAACCCAGCGCTTTTATCGGACGCAAGGCTCGGTTGATGGAACCAACCCAGCCTGCGTTTTCGTTTTCTTGCGATTGACGCCGTCCTGAGCGTGTCGAAGGCGTGCAACCCACTCAATGCGCGGTGAGATGTTCGCGCTTGCTGGACGTATACGTCATCAGCTTGTCGGTCCACGCGATGCCGATGGCCGAGAGGATGAAGACGGTATGGATGATGGTCTGCCACAGCACGCCGAGCATTGTCACGGTGGTGCAGGTCTTGATCTGCGCATGCGCCTCCAGTGCCGCCTTCGCGCCGGCGAACGCCTCGGCGGTGCCGCAGAACGGCAACGCGCCGACGCCGCCGACCTCGATGAAGGTCTTGAGCAGGTGGATCGAGCTGATGCCGATGATCGCCATCGCCAGCTTGACCTTGAGCACCGAGGCGTTGACGTGCGACAACCATTCCGGCTGGTCGGGATGGCCTTCCAGCCGCAGGCGCGAGACGAAGGTTTCGTAGCCGCCGACAATCACCATCATCAGCAGGTTGGAGATCATCACCACGTCGATCAGGCCGAGCACGATCAACATGATTTCCTGCTCGCCCAGCTTCGGCGTCTCGTGGATCAAGTGCCACAGTTCCTTGGCGAACAGGAACACGTACACGCCCTGCGCGACGATCAGGCCCAGGTACAGCGGCAGCTGCAGCCAGCGGGAGCTGAAGATCAGCGCGGGCAGTGGCGTGAGGCGGGTGGTGCGAGGGTCGGACATGCGTCGGGAACCGGGATTGCGAGAGGGCGCAGGGTACCGGTGCGGTATGACGCTGCCAAGCTAATCGGCCGGTTCGTCCCTTTCCCCAAGAAGGTCTGAATAAAAGCAGTGTTCTCGGCAAAGAACGCCAAGCACGCAAAGAAAACCCTGCAACAGATGGTGTTCTTTGCGTCTTTAGCGTCCTTTGCGGACTATTCAGACCTTCCTTAACCGTCGCGCAGCGCCTGCACACCCATCTGCGCCAGCAGCGTGACCATGGCCCCGGCCTGCAGGGCGCGCTCGCTGGACGCGTTGCCCTGCTGCGCGCGTTTCGCCACGCCCTGGGCGATGGCGGCGAGGCGGAAGAAACTGAAGGCCAGCACGAAGGACCAGTCGGCATCCACGCGGGTGCCGCTGAGTTCGCTGTAACGGCGCAGCACGGCGGCTTCGTCCGGGATGCCGAGCGCGGCGCGATCGATGCCCGCAAGGCCCGGCAGCGGCGGTTGCCCCGGCAGGCGCAGGGCCATGCAGAAGTAGCCGAGATCGGCCAGCGGATGGCCGAGCGTGGACAGTTCCCAGTCCATCACCGCCAGGATGCGCGGCCGGCCGTCCGCGGAGGTGTCGGGCGCGAACATCAGGTTGTCGCTGCGGTAATCGCCATGCACCAGCGCGACGCGGCCGTCATCGGCGGGACAGCGCGGCGGCAGTTCGGCGAGCAGGGTTTCCATCATCGCGATGGGCTGCGTCTCGCTGGCCCGGTATTGCCCGGTCCAGCGCGCGAGCTGGCGCGCGAAATAGTTGCCGGGCTTGCCGTAATCGGCGAGGCCGGCGGCGTCGACATCGACCGCGTGCAAGGCCGCAAGCGTGGCGATGATCGCATCGTAATTCGCTGCGCGCTGGTCATTGCCGATATCGGGCATGGCCGGATCCCAGAACACGCGGCCGTCGACATGTTCCATCACATAGAACATCGAGCCGATCACCGACGCGTCGACGCACAGGTGCAGGGCGCGCGCAACGGGGACGGCGCTGTCCTGTAGCGCGCGCAGCACGCGGAATTCGCGGTCGACGGCATGCGCCGACGGCAACAACACGCCGGGCGGTTTGCGCCGCAACACATAGCAGCCGCTGGCGGTATCGATGCGATAGGTGGGATTGGATTGCCCGCCCTTGAACTTGGTCGCGGCCAGCGGTCCGTGGAAGCCGTCCACATGTTGTGTGAGGTACGCCGCGAGCGCGGCCTCCGGCAATGCAAACGGATCGTCCGCCATGCGCTCAGGCCTTCAGCATCGAACGCGCCAGCGCCGCGATGTGGACTTCGTCGGGACCATCGGCCAGGCGCAGCGCGCGCGCAGCGGCATAGGCACGGGCGAGGAAGTGATCCTGCGACAGGCCACCGGCGCCATGCAGCTGGATGGCGCGATCGATCACTGCGCAGGCCATGCGCGGCGCGACGATCTTGATCATTCCGATCAGGTCGCGCGCGCCCTTGCTGCCCAGCGCATCGAGCGCCGCCGCGGCCTGCAGCGTCAGCAGGCGCGCCTGTTCGATCTCGCAACGCGATGCCGCGATCATCTGCTGCGCCATGCCATGCGCACCGAGCGATTGGCCGAAGGCGACGCGGCTGCGCGCACGTTCGACCATCGCCTCGAGTGCGCGCTGCGCCAGGCCGATCAGGCGCATGCAGTGGTGGATCCGGCCGGGGCCGAGCCGCGCCTGCGCAATCTCGAAACCACTGCCTTCGTCGTGCAGCAGGTTGGCGACCGGCACGCGGACCTGGTCGA
>JBBJNO010000065.1:3526-6360 GCA_037720875.1 Luteimonas sp.
GAACACCTGCAGCGGCCGCACGACGCGTATGCCGGGCGTCTCCATTGGCACCAGCAGCATCGATTGCCGACGATGCGGCGCGGCCTCCGGATCGGTCACGCCCATCACGATCAGCAACGCGCAGCGCGGGTCGCCGGCGCCGGTGGTCCACCACTTGCGGCCGTCGAGCAGGTAATGATCGCCGTCGCGCTTGAAGCGCATGGCGATGTTGGCGGCGTCGGATGACGCGACCTCGGGTTCGGTCATCGCGAATGCGGAGCGGATCTGGCCTTCGAGCAGCGGCGTCAGCCAGCGTGCCTGCTGTGCGGCGTTGCCGAACTGCGCCAGCACTTCCATGTTGCCGGTGTCGGGCGCGCTGCAGTTGAAGATCTCCGGGGCGATCAGCGAACGGCCCATGCGCTCGGCCAGTGGTGCGTAGTCGAGGTTGCTCAGGCCGGCGCCATGCGTGCTGTCCGGCAAGGTCTCCACGGGCAAGAACAGATTCCACAGGCCGTCGGCGCGTGCCTGCGCCTTGAGCGTTTCGAGCAGCGGCGGCGGCGTCCAGCGCGTCGCCGGATCGGCGTCCCAGGCCGCGAATGCCGCTTCTGCCGGCGCAACGTGCGCAGCCATGAACGCCGCGAGCTTCGCGTCGAGCGCGCGACTGCGGTCGCTCTGTGGGAACAGCCCGGCTTGCGGCGGCGACACGGGCGTCATGGTCATGCGTCCTCCGCCAGCGTCACGCCCGGCAATGACAGCACGTACTCCGCGCCCATCAGTTGCGACGGCGTGTGGTAGCCGGCTGCGTCGGTGCCGCGCAGCAGATGTTCGACGATGCCCAGCGACGCGGACGCGGTCAGCGTGTAGCCGTTCGGCACCAAGAGATGCTGCTTGCGTTCCGCGCCGCCGGCATCGCGCACCTCGCCCCACACATGGGTCACGGTGCCCGCACGTTTTTCATCGGATGGCCCGCGCACCGAACGCGCGATGCCGCGCTTGAGAAACCATTGCACCAGCGACGTGTCCAGCAACGGACCGAGCAGGCGCAGCCGCCGAACGCGCGCGATCGTCGCCGGCGCCACCGCCATGTACACCTCGACATTGGCGATGCCGGTGCTGACATGCGCGGTGTAGACATCGCCCCATGGAATCGTCATCGCGGTACGCGCCTGCCCGTCGCGCACGAAGCTGCGCGTCTTCCACGCCAGCGGCACGCGCCGCACTTCGCCGTCGATGCGGACGCGCCCACCCTTGCCGAGACCTTCGACACTGGTCTTCGCGGTGCCGGGGCTGGGCCCGCCACCCGCTTCGAACGCGAGCACCAGGTGCGTGGCCGTCGGCAGGTCGCGTTTCAGCATCGCCGCGAGGCAATCGGTCGGCACCACGTCGAAGCCCGCGCCCGGCAACACCACGATGTCGCGCTCGAGTGCCCTTGCGTGCTGCGCGTGGCAATGCGCGAACACGTCGATTTCGCCGGTGATGTCGAGGTAATGTGCGCCGGCGGCCAGGCAACCTTCCAGCATCGGCGCGGCCGTCGCCGAGAACGGGCCGGCGCAATGCAGCACCAGGCCGATGCCGTCGAGGCCGGCGTCCACCGCGTCGCGATCATCCAGATCGAAGCGGCGATGTGCGAAGCCGAGCTGTTGCGCCAGCGCCGCGACCGCGTCGCTGCGGCCGGCCAGGATCGGCGACAGTCCGCGTTGTTTCGCTTGCTGCGCGATGAGGCGGCCGGTGTAGCCGTTGGCGCCGTAGATCATCCATTGCATGGTGCGATTCCTGCTGTGATTACTGGTGTGGTCACTGGCCTTGCGAGCGCTGCGGCACCAGTTGCATCAGCTGGCGGAAATACAGCGACGGTGCCCAGCGCCGCAGCCGCCAGCGCGTGGCCGCGCCGCGCGTCGGCAGGATCAGGAACTGGTCGCGCGCGAACGCGTCGAAGATCTTGTCGGCGACACGGTCGAGCGTATCGCTGCTACGCGTCATCATCTTTGCCGCATGGGCCTTCATCGCCTCGCTGCCGCGCCACTGCTGCAGTAGGTTGGTCTGGAAGAACGACGGACACGCCACCGACACCGACACGCCGCTGCCGTGCAGCTCCGCGCGCAACTGTTCCGACAACGTGACCACGCCGCCCTTGGCGACGCCGTAACTCATGATCGACGGCGCGCCCGCCAGCGCCGCGAACGAGGCGATGTTGAGGATGCTTCCGGAGCCGCGCTCCAGCATGCCGGGCAGGAACGCGCGGCAGCCGCGGACCACGCCCAGCAGGTTGACCTCCAGCACGTCGCGCCATTCGTCCATCGTGGTCTGCAGCAGCGTCCCGCCGCTGGCGATGCCGGCGTTGTTGACCAGCACCTCCGGGGCGCCCCACTGCGACAACACGCGGTCGCGCAACGCGGTCATCGACGCGTCGTTGCCGACATCGGCAGTGAAGGCGGCATGGCCGCTGCCGGGCAGCGACGCGCGCGCGGTTTCGGCACGCTCGTCGTGCAGGTCGACGCAGGCCACGGCATCGCCGCGCGCGGCATGGCGCTGCGCCAGCGCAAGGCCGAGACCGCTGCCGGCGCCGGTGATCAGAATTTTGCGTCCCGCCATGTTGTCGCTCTCCCGATGCGGCATGCTGGGCGCTGGATCGCGACCCAAGGCCTGCACCATGACACAATCGGATGTGTTCGATCTCACCGGAAAAATCGCATTGGTGACCGGCGCGTCGCGCGGCATCGGCGAAGCCGCGGCGCGATTGCTGGCTGCCTGGGGCGCGCACGTGGTCATCAGCAGCCGCCAGCAGGACGCCTGCGAACAGGTCGCCGCCTCGATCCGCGACGGCGGCGGCCAGGCCACGGCACTCGCCGCGCACA
>JBBJNO010000065.1:6370-10794 GCA_037720875.1 Luteimonas sp.
GCGGCGATCGACGCGCTGTTCGCCGCGCTCGATGCGCGCGGCCTGGCGCCCGACATCCTGGTCAACAATGCCGCCACCAACCCGCATTTCGGACCGATGTGCGAGCAGTCGCTGGCGAGCTTCCAGAAGACCGTCGACGTCAATCTGCGCGGCTATTTCTGGATGACGGTGCAGGCCGCGCAACGCATGACGCGCAGCGGACGCGGCGGCGCCATCGTCAACATCGCCTCGGTCAATGCACGCCGCAGCGCGCCGGGACAGGGCGTGTACTCGATGACCAAGGCCGGCATCGTGTCGCTGACCGAGGGGTTTGCGAAGGAGCTCGGCGCGCAGGGCGTCCGTGTCAACGCGGTATTGCCCGGGCTCACCGATACCAAGTTCGCCGGCGCACTCACCTCGAATGAACCACTATTGAAGCGGATGCTGCAGTCGATCCCGCTTGGCCGCGTGGCGCAGCCGGCCGAGATCGCGCCGCTGATCGCGTTCCTGTGCACCCCGGCCGCAAGCTACGTGACCGGTGCCAGTTTCAACGTCGACGGCGGTTATCTCGCGTAGACCATCGCACTAACCCAAGGCATGACGATGATCGATTTGCATTACTGGCCCACGCCCAATGGCCACAAGATCCCGATGCTGCTCGAGGAGCTGGTCGAGCAGGGCCATCCACTCGACTACACCATCCAGCCGGTGAACATCGGCGCCGGCGACCAGTTCAAACCGGACTTCCTGGCGATCGCGCCCAACAACAAGATGCCGGCGATCGTCGACCACGCGCCCGCCGACGGCGGCGCGCCGATCAGCGTGTTCGAGTCGGGCGCGATCCTGCTGTATCTCGCGGAAAAAACCGGCCGCCTCATCGCGCGCGACCCGCGCGATCGCATCGCCACGCTGGAGTGGCTGTTCTGGCAAGTCGGCGGCCTGGGACCGATGACCGGGCAGCATGGCCATTTCAACGTCTACGCACCGCAACCGGTGCCGTATGCGATCGACCGCTACAGCCGCGAAACCGCGCGTCTGCTCGGCGTGCTGGACAAACGCCTCGCCGGCCGCGACTTCATTGCCGGCGACGATTACAGCATCGCCGACATCGCCTGTTATCCGTGGATCCTGGCCTACGACAAGGCGCCGCCGGATCTCACGGTGCTGCCGAACCTGCGTCGCTGGCATGCGGCCATCGAAGCGCGCCCGTCGACGCAGCGTGCCTATGCGCTGGGCCGGCAGGTGAATCCAACGGCCGGACAACCGCTGGGCGATGACGAACGCAAGCATCTGTTCGGGCACGGCGCACGTTGATTGCATAGGGTGGCCCCGGCCCGCCGCTCTTCATCCAGTCGCGAAGGTTTCAGCCCCTGCCTTCCATTGAAAAATCTTGCGCAGTTGTGCCGTTGAAAGCTTTCGCCTTCGGCGAGTGACTTTCTTTGCTGGTGCCAAAGAAAGTAACCAAAGAAACACCTTCCCCGATCAGAGCGTCAAAGTGATGTCACTGCTGAGGGGATTTTTCGACTCGCCATCCATGGCTCGGTCGAAAAAACGGGCTGGCAAGCTGAACTTTCGCTCGACCCAGACTCGCTTTTGAACTGCCTTTGATTGTGCGTGACGCCTCCAACCCGGAGGGCGGCGTGCATGGATGCACGTCGTTTTCCGACCGAGGCAGGATGCCGAGTCGGAAAATCCTCGTAGAAGCAAAGCATTTGGCTGTGCTCCACCTCGGGGAAGGCGCTTTCTTTGGTTACTTTCTTTGCGCCCGCAAAGAAAGTAACTCGCCGAAAGCGAAAGCGTTTGATCTCTTGCATTTGATCTTGCGTTTGATGCCGAAGTCAAAGCCAACGTCAAAATGGATCCCAGCTTGCGCTGGGATGACGAGGCAGAAGCGCTGGGTTGATGGCGCCAACCCTGCCTACGTTTCGGTAGAGCCTCATCGCGCCCACGGGGCGCTCCTACAAAGGCCGCAGGTCGCTGGAGGGAGAAGAAAAAAGCACTACTCCGGCTTCGGCGGCTTCATCGTGTACTGCGCCGGCGGCACCGCGCCCAGCAAATGCTCGACGAAATAATCCCAACGCCTCCGCATTACATACCCCGCATCCGCGCCGTACCCATGGCGCGCGCGCGGCAGCAGCAGCAGGTCGAAATCCTTGTTGGCCTTGACCAGCGCATCGACCACCAGCAGCGTGTTCGACGGCGGCACGTTGTCATCCATCATGCCGTGGATCAGAAACAATTTGCCCTTGAGCTTGCCGGCGTGGTTCTGGTTGGCCTGGTCGTCGTAATTGGACTTGCCGTTCTTGTCCTTGCGCTCCAGACCCTGCCACTTCTCCGCCCAGTCGTCCTCGTAATTGCGGTTGTCGTGGTTGCCGCTTTCGGCGATGCCGACCTTGAAGAATTCCGGATAGCGGAACATCGCGGTCGCGGTCGCGTTGCCGCCGCCGGAGTGACCCCAGATGCCGATGCGCTCCATGTCGATGAACGCGTGGCGCTTGCCAAGTTCTTTCATCCCCGCGACCTGGTCCGGCAGCGTGTTGTCGCCGATGTCCTCGAAGTAGGCGTCGTGGAAGGCCTTGGAGCGGTACGGCGTGCCCATGCCGTCGATGGCGACGACGATGAAACCCAGTTCCGCCAGCGCCTGGTTGTCGCCATGCGCGGACGCGAAGTTGCGGGTGCGGATGGAACCGACCTGCGGGCCGGGATAGATGTAGTTGATGACCGGATATTTTTTGGCCGGATCGAAGCTGGTCGGCTTGAACATCATTCCTTGCAGCTCGGTCTTGCCGTCGCGGCCTTTGACCGTGAATTTTTCCGGCGCGATCCAGCCCGCGGCCTCGAGGCGGCTGATGTCGGCGCGTGCAATGTCGACTACGGTCGAGCCATCCGCGGTCCTGCGCAGCAGGCTGACCGGCGCGGCGGCGGTCGTAGAAAACGTGTCGACGAAGTACGTCGTGTCCTTCGACAGCACGATGCCGTGGTTGGCATCTTCGGGCGTCAGCAGCACGACGTCGTCGCCGTCGAACCCGGCCTTGTAGTAATGCTGGAAATACGGGTCGCGCCCGGCTTCGCGCCCGGTTCCGGTGAACCAGACCGTTCGTGTTTTTTCGTCGATGCGGTTCACTTCCGCGACGTTCCAGTCGCCCTTGGTCACGACGCGCTTGAGCTTGCCGCTGGCGACGTCATACAGATAAAGATGGCCCCAGTTGCTGCGCTGGCTCCACCACAAAATCTCGTTGCTGTTGGACAGGTACCGCCAGTTGATCGCGTTGATGCCGCTCTCGAACCAGGTCTTGGTGCTTTCGTCGAACACCTCGCGCACCGTGCCCGTGGACGCATCGGCGACGCGCAACCACGTCTGCCTGTGGTCGCGCGAGGTCGAGGCGAACGCCAGCGTCCTGCCGTCCTTCGCCCACTGCACGTCCTCCCAGCCGCCGAAGCAGCTGACGTCGTCGCATTGCGTGGAACGGTGCTGGTCCGGCGGCATCTTCAACCGCAGCACCTTGCGCGTGGGCACGTCGATGATCACGCGCTCGATCATGGTGATGTCCTGATCGCCGACCAGTGGGTACTTCCAGGTATCGACGATCGGATGTCCGATGTTGGTGCTGACCAGCGTCATCTCGCCGGTCTTGCGCTGGTCCTGCTGGAAGGTGGCGATTTTTTGTGAGTCCGGCGACCACACCAGGATGGCGCGGTCGCTGTGGATCCAGCCGGCGTTGTCGGTGGCGTAGCCGTAGTCGGTGACGCCGTCGGTGGTGAGCTGGGTCTCGTTGCCGCTGGCGACATCGCGCAGCCACAGGTTCCAGTTGCGGATGAAGGCTTCGCTTTTCCCATCCGGCGATGTCACGGCGGGGCCACCGGCCATGGCCGCTGCCTTTTCCTTCGCGATCGGCTTGACCGGCGCGCACACGCCCTTGCCTTGCAGGTCGCACAAATAATGCGCGCCGCCGGCGTCGATATCGAAGCGGCCGTCGTCGGCCAGCGTGTAGGTGGTGAACGGCAATTTACTGGCCTTGACGGGTTTGCCGGTGGCCTTGCTCAACGTACTGGCGAGCTTGGCGTGGTCGAAGGCGACTTCCGACTTGCCGGTGGCCGCATCGAAACGCATGACGCGATCACCGTTGGCGTCGTGATCGACGAAGGTGAAGTGGTTGTCGTCGAGCCAGGTCACGTTCGACGCCGCATGGTCGACCAGCGGCGAGGTGTTGTAGCCGATGAAGCGCTCGGCTCGTGCGTAATCGTCTGCGGTCAGCGCGCGTGTCTGCGCGTTGACGGCCGTTGATAGCAGGCCAAGCAACGCCACACCCAGCAACGCGGATTTGTGATTCATCGAACCCATGCGAACTCCCCTTGAAACGGCAGAGCGCATGCTAACGCGGCAGTAATAGACGCGCCCGTGACCTTGGTCTGTAGGAGCGCACCTGGGCGCGAGGGGCGTGACC
>JBBJNO010000308.1:0-840 GCA_037720875.1 Luteimonas sp.
CATGCGCATCGAGCAACTGCAGCTGCGGGCGCCGAAACAGCGCATCGATATCACCGGTGACTGGCTTGGCCGCGGCGGCGCAATGCGTACCCGGCTGGGCGTGGCGATCGACAGCGACGACTTTGGCGCGTTGCTGACCGGTTTCGGTTTCGGTGGCCGCCTCGCAGGCGGCAAGGGCACGGCGAAGTTCGATGCGTCGTGGCCCGGCAGTCCGGCGGCGTTCAAGCTGGAGCGTCTGGAGGGAAGCTTGAACATCCTGGCCAAGAAAGGACGGCTGGTCGAAATCGAGCCCGGCGCAGGTCGAGTACTCGGCCTGCTCAGCCTCGCCGAATTGCCGCGACGCCTGACCCTGGATTTCCGCGATTTCTTCGACAAGGGATTCGCCTTCAACCGCATCGCCGGCAACATCCGTTTCGGCAACGGCCGCGCGCGTAGCGATGACCTGGTCATCGATGGCCCGGCCGCGGAAATCCGCATCCGCGGCGCGGCCGACCTGCGCGCGCAGCAGTTCGATCAGACCATCGAAGTGCGGCCCAAGGCCGGCAATCTCCTCACCGCCGTCGGCGCGATTGCGGGCGGGCCGGTCGGTGCGGTCATCGGCGCTGCGGCCAATGCGGTGTTGAGGAAGCCGCTTGGGCAGATGGCCGCGAAGACCTATCGCGTGACCGGGCCGTGGAAGGATCCCAAGGTCGAAGTCATCGGACGCCAGCAATCAAACGTGACCGTGCGGGAAGCGGTCCCTGCGGGTTGATTCGATCGCCGAAGCCCGCATGTTTGCATGGTCAGGCATGTGCCTTTGTAGGAGCGCACCTGGGCGCGATGTGGCTTTCCCGGTAACGC
>JBBJNO010000308.1:850-2849 GCA_037720875.1 Luteimonas sp.
CCCCGCTCCTACAAAAACGTGCACAAACGAACCAACAGTCATCAACTCTTCACCGAAAGAATCGAACTCCACATGACCCAATCCCTCACCCTCGCCGAATCCCGCCTGCTGCTGCCCAGCGGCCTCGACACCAATGGGCTGGATCGTGCCTTCGGCACGCTGCTCGGGCCGGGCATCGACTTCGGCGACCTGTATTTCCAGCATGCGCGTCGTGAGAGCTGGAGCGTGGAGGACGGCATCGTCAAGGACGGCGCGCACTCGATCGAACAGGGCGTCGGCGTGCGCGCGATTTCCGGCGAGAAGACCGGCTTTGCCTATTCCGACGACATCAACGCCGAGGCTTTGTTGTCGGCGGCGCACGCGGCGCGTGCGATTGCGCGCGATGGCAGCGCGCACGTCGCACGTGCATTGACGCCAGGCAATGGCCGGGCGTTGTATGCGCCGGTCGATCCCATCGACGCGCTCGGCAACGAGGACAAGGTGGAAGCGCTGCGCCAGATCGACAAGATGCTGCGCGCCGCCGATCCGCGCGTTCAACAAGTCACGGTGAGCCTGACGGGCGGCGTCGACACGATCCTCGTTGCACGCAGCGACGGTGTGCTGGCTGCCGACGTGCGGCCGCTGGTGCGCTTCAGCGTGCAGGTCATCGTCGAGCAGAACGGACGCCGCGAATCGGGACAGGGCGGCGGCGGCGGACGTTATTCGTATGTCGAACTGCTGGGCGGCGGCAAACCGGAAACGTGGGCGCGCGAAGCCTTGCGCCAGGCGCTGGTCAATCTCGAGGCGGTCGATGCGCCGGCCGGCGTCATGCCGGTGGTGCTGGGCGCGGGCTGGCCGGGTGTGCTGCTGCACGAAGCGGTGGGTCACGGCCTCGAAGGCGACTTCAACCGCAAGGGCACCAGCACGTACGCCGGACGCATGGGCCAGCGCGTTGCGTCGCCGGGCGTGACCATTGTTGACGACGGCACGCTGCCCGGCCGTCGCGGTTCGTTGAATGTCGATGACGAAGGCACGCCCACGCAATGCAACACGCTGATCGAGGATGGCGTGCTGGTCGGTTTCATGCAGGACACGCTCAACGCGCGTCTGATGGGCGTCGCGCCCACCGGCAACGGCCGTCGCGAATCGTTCGCACACCTGACCATGCCGCGCATGACCAACACCTACATGCTGGCCGGTCCTCACGATCCGCAAGAGATGATCCGTTCGGTCAAGAAGGGGTTGTACGCGGTGAACTTCGGTGGCGGGCAGGTCGATATCACCTCGGGCAAGTACGTGTTCTCAGCGACCGAGGCGTATCTCATCGAAGACGGAAAAGTCACCGCACCGGTCAAGGGCGCGACGCTGATCGGCAATGGGCCGGAAACGATGCAGAAGGTGAAGATGATCGGCCACGATCTCGCATTGGACGAAGGCGTCGGCGTGTGCGGCAAGGACGGGCAGAGTGTGCCGGTGGGCGTGGGGCAGCCATCGTTGCTGATCGAAGGGATTACGGTCGGCGGGACAATGGCGTAGGCCGGGAGTCGGGAATGGACAATCGTTTGGTAGCCAGGGAAGGTTGGATCGACTGTTCGTCATTCCAGCGCAAGCTGGAACCCATTTTGACCTTGCTCCTCCGGTTGAAGATGAAGATCAAGATGGATCCCAGCTTGCGCTGGGATGACGGGCAAAATCAGGCCGACTCTGGAATCAATCCGTCGAATGCAAGCGACTCAATCCGCTTCTTCGACTCCCGACTCACGGCTCCCGATTCCCGGCTCCTCCAACAACGCCCGCAACTCCCGGAACAACTCCCGATACGCATGCGGCGGCTTGTTGCGGTTGCGTTCCTCGACCGCATTGCGCGCCAGCTGGCGCAGGCGTTGCCGATCGGCCGCTGGATATTTGTCCAGCAATGCGTTCAGCGCCGCATCGCCATCGGCCAGCAGCCGATCGCGCCACGCCTCGACCTGATGCAGGTGCGCGGTCTCGCGGCGCGATGCATCGCCGCCGGCATCCA
>JBBJNO010000309.1:0-1532 GCA_037720875.1 Luteimonas sp.
TGCACACCGGGTTCGGAGGGAGGGGATGGCGAAAGCCGTTCCCTACCCCTATCCACTGCCCAAGTACCGCCAGTTCATCGTCGGTGATGTGATGGGCTCATTTGATGTGTCGATGCGCATCCATCCCAGCAAGAAAGCCTTGCTGCCAACGCTCGATGAAGCCATCCTCTCCATGAAACGCTCAGGGGCCATTGCCAGAATCTACGCCAAATATGGGGTCAGTCTCTGAGGCACGCCGCATTCTCGCAAACGCACCACCCCTAAGCGCGCAGCCCCGGCCAAGATGGCAAATATCTGGCCAGTTCGCGCTTCAAGTCATCAATCTCCACGGGCTTGCTCAGGTAGCTGTCAAAGCCGGCAGCGAGCAAACGCGCGCCGTCGCCGTCGGCGGCCATGGCCGTTACGGCGATCACGGGGATGGACGCCGTGTCAGGATCGGATTTGACCGCGTTCAGCACGCCAAATCCATCCAGGTGGGGCATGGCGATGTCGCATAAGATCAAGTCAGGACGCTGGGACCGGGCAATCGCCAGCCCCGCAGGGCCATTCAAGGCAGGGATGACCTCCAGGCCCAGGCCATTCAGGATCAATATCATCACGTCCATGTTGATATCATTATCTTCGATCAACAAGATAGATGCGCTCATACTCCCGCTCCCCTGCAAATGGTGTGTCACGGTGTGATCGGCCTGGCAGTGCGCAGCCAGATGCAATCTGCGCTCAGTGTTTGCCTTCAACCGCAGCATAGTCTCTTGGCAATTGATTATAGCGCAGGCCAGGAGCGCTTCACGACGCATCCGTGTCGGCAAGCCAGTCGGTAGCGGCGGCCATCGTCGCGCGCAACTCCTTTTCTGCCTGATCAAACAAGGCCTCGACGACGGCGCCGTCGTCGGCAGGGATGGCTTGTTCCAATGCCAGCGTCGCTGTGACAAAGCGCTTTGCGCCAACGGTGCCGACCGATCCCCGCATCCCGTGCACCAGCCTGGCTGCCAGTTCCATCTGCGCATCGCGCCACGCCGTTCTCGCATGGTGCATTTCTTGTGGGCATCGATTAACCATATTCCTGATCAAACTGACCAGCCTGTCCCGTTGCGCCGGGTTGTTTGCACTCATGGACACCAGGGAGCTGATGTTGAAGATGCCGGCGGTGACCGGCGCCGCCGCGCCGGCCTGCACCGGCGCTGGCACGCCATGGCGCAGCACGTGGCGCGCGACCGTCGCCAGCATCTGATCGACTTCCACCGGCTTGCCGATGAAATCATCCATTCCCGCGTCAATGCAGCGCTGTCGTTCTTCCATCATCACCCCGGCGGTCATGGCGATCACGGGCAGTGTCAAGTGCAGTTCGGTTCTGATGAGACGGGTCGCGGTGAAGCCATCCATGACCGGCATCTGCACATCCATCAACACGCCATCGAAGGTCCGGCCCCGCAACAGCGCGACGGCGCTGGCGCCATCTTCGGCGACCGTCACCGCGGCGCCGGCCTGCTGCAAGATGCCGGTTGCCACCACCCGATTCAGTTCATTGTCCT
>JBBJNO010000309.1:1542-2843 GCA_037720875.1 Luteimonas sp.
CTCGACCAGAAGAATGGACGCACCGTCGAGCCGTTGCAGTGTTTCCATGCGCGCTGCAGGCTTGACCAGCGCTTCGCGCGGCTGGCCGTCGCTGGTCAACACCTCATGCAGGGTATCGAACAAACTGGACGCGGTGACCGGTTTGAGCAGCACGGCATTCGGCTCGCGCCCCCCCATTTTGGCGCTCAGCGTGGTGCGCCCGAATGCGGAAATCATGATCACCACCGGCAAGCGGGCGTTGCCAGGTGCCCCCTGGATGGCGGCCATCGTCGCCAGGCCATCCATGTCCGGCATCTGCATGTCGGCCAGCACCACGTCGAACCGCCCCGCGCCTTGCTGCTCGCGCGCCAGATGCGTCATCGCGCTTGCACCGGAAGTCACTGATTCCGCGCTCCAGCCCCACAGGCGGATCGTCTTGCACAGGTAATCGCGGCTGGTCGCGTTGTCGTCGACCACGAGCACCCGCAGCGCCCTGGCAAATGACGGCAAGGCGGACGCCGGCCGCTCATCGACGCCAATCTCCAGCGGGACCGCGACCCGGAACACACTGCCCGCACCCACTGTGCTATCGATCTCGATATCGCCGCCCATCAGACGCACCAGGCGGCGCGAGATGGCCAGGCCCAGTCCCGTGCCCCCGTATCGGCGCGTCATCGACGAGTCGCCCTGTGCAAAGGCACTGAAGATGCGCGCCAGATGCTCTTCTCCAATGCCGATACCCGTATCCTTGATCAGAAACTGCAGCTGCACGGTTTGCGCATCGTGCGCGATGCACTGCACCAGCAGCGACACCTCGCCAGCCTCGGTAAATTTGATGGCATTGCCCACGATATTGGTCAGCACTTGTTCGAGCCGGAAGCGGTCCCCGACCAGCGCTTGCGGTACTGCCTCATCGACGCCAATGGCCAGCTCGATCTCCTTCTCGCCCGCGTTAACCGTCATGATCGTGGCCAGCGCGTTAAGCAGGTCGCCCAGATAAAAGGATTCGCGCACGATATCCATCCGGCCCGCTTCGATCTTGGAGAAATCGAGCACGTCATTTAAAAGACTGAGCAGCGACACGCCCGATTGCCTGACCATGTCCAGGTATTTGCGCTGATCGGCGCTCAGTTCGGTCGTCCCCAGCAGATGGGTAATGCCCAGCACCGCGTTCATCGGCGTGCGGATTTCATGGCTCATGTTGGCCACGAACTCGCTCTTGGCACGGTTGGCCAGGTCGGCCCGCAATTCAGCATTTTTTCGCCCCGTGATATCCATGATCAGGATGAAGAAGCCGACCACTTCGCCCGTGGTCTGGCTGC
>JBBJNO010000066.1:0-10666 GCA_037720875.1 Luteimonas sp.
GCCATGGCTTCCGCGCGATGGCATCCACGCGCTTGAATGAAATGGGCTGGGCGCCAGACGTGATCGAACGCCAGCTAGCGCATGCCGAACGCAACAAGGTGCGTGCCGCCTACAACCGCGCGCAGTACATGGGCGAGCGTCGGAAGATGATGCAGGCGTGGGCGGACTATCTGGACGGCTTGCGCACGGGCGCAAAGGTCATCGCGTTCAAGCGCAAGCCCGCATGAATAGTTTGCCCCGTGTTTTGCCTGTCCGTAGCTTTTAGGCTACTATGACGATCATTGAAGTTCGCCAGTACCAGACGGCCGATGGGCGCAGTCCGTTTGCCGATTGGCTGAGCCATTTGTGCGACGGTCTTTCGCGGCGGCGCATCGTGGCTCGCCTTGATCGGATGCAGGCCGGCAATCGTGGCGACTGGAAAGCGGTTGGCGCTGGCGTGTTTGAGTTGCGCATTGATAGCGGCCCCGGCTATCGGGTGTATTGCGGGCAGGACGGGGCAACGCTGGTGCTGCTGCTTTGCGGCGGCGACAAGCGGACACAACAACGCGATATCAAGGTGGCCCATGCCTACTGGAAAGATTACAAAACACGCCGCTAGTGCGCCGTTTCGTGCGGCCGACTACCTGCACGGCGACGACGATATCGCCGGCTATCTGGAGGCCATTCTGGAGGATGGCGACGCGCGCATTGTGCCGATTGCACTGCGCACCGTGGCCGATGCCGTCGGCGGCATGACCAAGCTTGCCGAGCGCACCGGCCTGAGCCGCGAAACGCTCTACCGCACGCTATCGGACAAGGGCAATCCGCGACTGGACACGCTGGCGGCGATCCTGTTCGCGTTTGGCTTGCGCATTGCCGTTGCGCCGTTACCCGTGCCTGCCAAGCGTCGCCGCAACACTTCGCGCGCTACCGGATAACCGACTAGCCGCGCCTAGCCCGACGGGGCGAACACGCCGTTACCCTGCGGCGCTGGCGCGGTTTTTCAGGGAAAGGTACGGGCACATTCAATGGAAAGGCGTATTACTAAATTTTTGGAACAAGCGGCCGAGTCAGGGGACAGTAAGCAAGCTTTTCGATCGAAAGAGCTACTGACCGCATTCACTGAAGATGGGTTAGATATTGAAAATCTAGAGATGGTCATGCTGTATCGCGCTTATCTTTCAAATGTTTACGGTGATGGTGAAGATAGGCTGCAACGCGTTCAAAATATGTCACCTGAGAAGGCGAAGAAAACGCTTATCCGCATTATGGGTGACGCAGAAAAACTCGTTGAAGCATCGCAGTTGTTGGTGGAGGTTCTCATCTGGCGTCGAAAAAGAGCAGCCACAAACAACGCAAAAAAAGCTGCGGCGGTAAAGCTGTCCAAGGACCCTAAGCAGGCGGCTAAAAATGAAGCATTTGTTCTGTGGCAGGACTGGCAAAGCGGGCATGTTTTACATAAGTCAGGTGCGGCGTTTGCTAGATATGTCGTGGAAAGACTTCCAATTGAGAGCACGAAAACGGTCGAGCGTTGGATGCAGACGTGGAAGGAGAGCGCAGGAAAATAGGCTTCTGCTAGCTGTGTACCCTCATTGCTAGCTGTGAGGCTTACGTGCTAGCACAAGCGTTTTTCGCGAAGTGACGAACCCCGAGCATCCCTAACAAGCCCGGACGCTTTCCGGGCATTGCGAGCGGTGCCACGATGACTCGAGCCATGATGACCGCGCCTGCGACTGGCGCATTGATCCTTGAACGCCTGCCAAGAGTGACGGCCCGAACGGGCCTGTCGCGGAGTGAGATTTACAGGCGCATCGCAGCCAATCCACCTACGTTTCCCGCGCCCGTGAAGCTGGGCGAGCGTGCCAGCGCATGGCCGGAGCATGAAGTCACCGCATGGTGCGAGGCCCGCATTGCCGCGCGCGATGCAAAGGCGGCGGCGGCATGACCGGGGCACAAAAGACGAAACCCCACGGCGGCAACCGTGAGGCTTCGGAAAACACTACGGCTTGGACAAGCGATAGCGGAGCGCAGCATAGCCCGCAGCAAGCGACCGCGCTAATGCTTGCCCTATTCGCCACGGACGCCGCCTGCGCGCAGCTGGATCGCTATGCACTGGCGACGGATGCACCGGCATGGACGGCGGTGGAAGCGGCGAACCTTCTGGACGCGGCGCGCGCCATGCTTACGCGGTCGGTGACGCCATGACCGGCCCGCGACTGACCGGCAACCGTTGCCAGTGCCCCGCATGCGGCGAACCCTTTAGCAGCGTGCGCGAGTTTGACCGCCATCGCATCGGTGCTTTTGCCGCGCTGGGCGACTGGATGCACCAACGGCGCTGCCTGACGCCGGCCGAACTCGACGCACGCGGCTGGCGATGCAATGCCCGAGGCTTTCGCATGCAACCGCGTCCACAACGCGCGCCCGTCGGCATACAACGCCCGTACATCACACTACCCGCTGGAGGCGTAGCGGCCACGGGTGCGACGCCCGCCCATTGCAGCGTCGGCGCGTGAGGGGCGGACATGGATGCGATGACCGCAACCCGTGCGGATGCCGTACGGTTTCTGGAGGCATTGGCGCCGGATGGCGCGCTGACCTTTTCCACGTTTACCAATGCGCGGCCACGGCCGGCGCGCGATCCGCTGGCCCGCATCCTTCATGGCGACTACTGGCGCCATGCCGGCGCGCTGGCCAAGTTGAACGCGAAAGGCGCGGGCGTATTCGTCATGGTGAACCGTGGCGACGGCAACGGCCGCAAGGCGGGCAACGTGCAAGCCGTGCGCGCCGTGTTCCTGGACTTGGATGGCGCACCGCTGGCGCCCGTGTTGGCGGCACCGATCCCGCCGGCCATCGTGTGCGAATCCTCGCCCGGCAAGCATCACGCCTACTGGCCCATTGCCGGGATGCCGCTGGGCGACTTCCGCAGCGCGCAACAAGCACTGGCAATGCAGTACGGCGGCGATGCGGCCGTGTGCGACCTGCCGCGCGTGATGCGCTTGCCCGGATACGTGCATGCCAAAGGCCAGCCGTTCACGTCGCGGCTGTTGCATTGCGATCCGGTGATGCCGTGGCAATGGCCCGCCTTCGCCGAAACGATGGCGCTGCCATTCACCGCGCGGCCCGCTGCGAACAAGGCCGAACAATGGCGCGAGGGTGAACGGAACCCGACGCTGTATCGGTTCGCATGCGGATTGCGCGGGCAGGGGCTGGAACAGGTGGAGGCGTTGCGCCGGATGCAAGTCGCCAACGCCGGCCGCTGCCGTCCGCCACTGGATGCGGGCGAAGTCGCGGGCATCGTCGCCAATGCATGGCAAGGCGAGACGCGCGGGTTTGTGCAGCTGCCGCATTCGTTGCTGGACAGCGCAGCGTTCCGTGCACTCCCGCACAAGGCTATCGTCGCCATCCTCGCGCTGCGCCGGCAATGCTACGGCGCCAACAATGGACGGCTGACCCTCACGCGCAGGGAGGCTGAGGCGTGGGGCTTGAATCGCTACCAGCGCACCGATGCGCTGGAGGCTTGCGAAATGGCCGACTTGATCGAATGCACCGCGCGCGGCACGTCCGCATGCAAAGGCCATCGCGCGACCACCGACCGCTTCCGCCTGCTGTTCCTGCCATAGGGCTAGATTCTGGCCCTATGCAAGCGAGGGGATAGGGCTAAAAACCGTACCCCCTAGATAGATAAACAGGCTGTGGTGGATTTAGGCATCTAAGGGCTTGAGGGCACGGCGGCGGCGATGAGTTGCGAAGGCGCAGGTTCGTTGCCGTATTGAAAATGTCGCGGTTTATGAAATGAAACCTTGGGAGGCGGTGTCCGGCGCCCCAATGCCCTGAACTTTTGACCTGCCCCCGCCACTGGAGGAACCGACGATGAGTGACGGCTATCTGTCCAAAGACCGGCAACACCTGGCCCGGCAACAACGCGAGCGCCGCGCACGCCTTGTCCGTATCGACTACACGCCCAACGCGGCGGCCTTGGCGGCGATCAATGCCAAGCGTGGCCCGTGGTATCCCTTGAACAACAACAGCGGCGTGCTCAATGCCATCGTGACGGAATGGGCGGCGCTGGCCGGAATGAACAAGCGCGAAGTAGAAACGCCCATGACTCCCGCCCCGCATACCGGAATTGTTAGACCGTTACGCGCGCCCGCGCGTGAGTTCGGTGGCGACTGGCCGAAATGGGCGGATAGCTGGCTTGCCGCTGGAAAGGCCCGAGCGGCCAGCGGACGCGTGATCTGCGGGGCACGCCGGCATCGTGACGGCCAGCCTTGCCAAGCCAGAAGCCAACCCGGCAAGCGTCGCTGCAAGTGGCACGGCGGATGCAGCACCGGCCCGCGCACGGCGGACGGCAAGGCGCGGGCGCTGGCAAACCTGAAACAGAATCGCCGCTGATAGCAGCGGCCCTGAGCAAACGCGATGGCCTAAACTGGAGGCCATGCGCTGACCAGCAAGCGCAACGTGGGGCATATTTGGGGGCATAACCCGAATACGCCTTCAAAAATAATCAATCAAAACAATCTGGTAGCCCGGTTATTAGATGCCGGGTGCCAACACAGGATGTCCCGGCATGAGCCGCACTTATCCGCCCGTTTCGATCATCGGCGCGCCCACCGACATCGGCGCGGGTCATCGCGGCGCACGCATGGGGCCCGATGCGTTGCGCATCGCGGGTCTGGCCGAGGCGCTCGTCGCGCGCGGTGTGGACGTCATCGATCGCGGCGACCTGCATGGCCCCAACAACCCGTGGCAGCCACCGGTCGAAGGTTATCGGCATCTCGATGAAGTGGTCGCCTGGAACCGCAAGGTGATGGAGGCGATGGCCGCGGAGTTGCGGCAGGGACGCATGCCGATTTTGCTCGGCGGCGATCACTGCCTGGCGATCGGCTCGCTGACCGCGGTCGCCGCGCATTGCCGCGACACCGGCAAGCAATTGCGCGTGCTGTGGCTGGATGCACACGCCGACTTCAACACGTACGAGGTGACGCCGTCCGGCAACGTCCACGGCATGCCGGTCGCCTGCGTCTGCGGCATCGGCCCGGATGCGCTGACCGAGCTTGGCGGCAGCAAACCGGCGCTGACGCCCGCCATGATCCGGCAGATCGGCATCCGTTCGGTTGATCCGGGCGAGAAGCAATTGATCAAGCAGTACGGCCTCGACGTGTACGACATGCGTTACATCGACGAGGTCGGCATGAAGCGCACCATGGAAGCCGCGCTCGAGGGTGTCGACGAGAATACCCATCTGCATGTCAGCTTCGACGTGGATTTCCTCGACCCGAGCATCGCGCCCGGCGTCGGCACCACCATCCCCGGCGGCCCCAATTACCGCGAGGCGCAACTGGTGATGGAAATGATCGCCGACACCGGTCGCATGGCCTCGCTGGACATCATGGAGCTCAATCCTGCGCTGGATAACGGCAACGGCACGGCGGAACTGGCCGTGGACCTGGTCGAGAGTCTGTTTGGGAAATCGACGTTGATGCGGGATTAGCGATTGGGTTGGAGGCTTTGGTAAAGAGCGATCAGGGTCTCCACGCTCGAAAAATCGTTGGCGGCACCGCATTTTTGTAGGAGCGCACCTGGGCGCGATGGGGCCTTATCGGTAACGCTTCATCGCGCCCAGGTGCGCTCCTACAAATGCATTTCCACTGCCGGCTGACAATTTGGTTGGCCGCGCTCCGTCCTGAACATATTTTCCTGTTGTTCACTGAGCGTTACAGAACACGCGGCATCATCCACTCTGGATTGCACATCGGCTTCACACCCCGATGGGTTTCCATACCTATGCGGGGCCGTGCAGAAGCGCACCCGCGGCCCAACCTTATTTCGCTGGAGAGGAGAACCTGATGAAGCGTTTGATTGCACTGATGCTGCTGGCCATGTTTTCGATGGGCACCCTGACTGCATGCAACACCATGGCAGGTGCCGGTAAGGACGTGCAGAAAGTCGGCGAGAAGGTCGAGGACAAGGCGCAGGACTGCAAAGACGGCAAGTGCTGAGCAAGCCGTTCGGCAGTTGAGTTCTACAAGAAGAAAAACAAAGCGGGCCGGAGCAATCCGGCCCGTTTTTTGTGCCGCGCAATCCGTTTGTCACCAAGCCGGCGGGTCTGCCACGAAACTGCCCGGAAACGCGCGCGGTTCGTCCCGGCCCCAATACGGTTGCGGCCGCGGCAACACGCCGAGCGCCGCCAGTGCTTCCTGGTCGTCGTAGCGCAATTGCGTGACTTGTACCGGCGTACGGCTGGCGCGGACGAAGTCGGTCTGGCCCACCGGCGCCCATTCGCGCGCGCCGTGGCCGGTGCCGATGCGTTGCTGCGCGGCCTCGCCATATGCCGAATCGGCAGCAGCCGATGATTCACGCGCAGCAGAAGCCGCTGGCGCAGCGGCCTTGCCCTCAGCGCGGTTGCGTTGCGCATCGCCACGTGCATCGCCCCGTGCATCGCCCCGGCTGATGGGCGGGCCTGGCTGCGGATACGGGATGGCCTGCTGGCGCTCGCGGAACACGGCGATGCCGATCACGCCGACGTTGTCTGGACGACCCGTACGCGCGGCATAGCTGTCGGGCAGGTCGGTGAAATAGAACTGCGCGACATCGTCCAGCGATTTGCGCCAGCCGTTGATCTCGGTGCTCTCCCACGGCGCCAGCACGTAACCGGTTTGCGAGGGATGCGCGGTCTTGCCGCTGACGGCGTTGACGCCATCCACCGACAACACGACCAGCACGCGTTCGCCCGTGGTGTTGGTCAGGCGCACCCCGTAACGATGACCGGGCGTGCCCGGCACGTAGAAGCGGCCGCGATGTGTGTATTCGGGCAGCCATTGGCCGTTGTCGCGATCGATCAGGTCGATGTCGACCAGCGCTGTCGCCGACAGCGGCATGCAGGCGGCAGCGGCCAAGAGGGCGGTACTCAACAGCAGTAGTTTGCGGAACATGGTTGTCACTCCTCGGAAGGTGACGATGCGAACGGGCGGCCGTTCGGTGTGGGGTTAGCAGATGTGTAGAGCGGAGCTTGCTCCGCTGCTTTTGCATCACGCCAAAGGCAGTCGAGCAAGCTCGACTCTACAAACGCCCGGCTCGCCCCATGGCGAGGGGTGTCAGGTGTTTACGGTTTCATCGGGTTGAAATCCGCTGCGCCTGCTCCCGCCCCAAGCCAGTCCCCGCCCAGCCACCGGGTAAACTGGCTGCAGCATCATGGCGACGGTCTTCGATGACACCTGCTCCCACCCGCATCCTCACCGGCATCACCACCTCCGGCACGCCGCACCTGGGCAATTACGTCGGCGCGATCCGTCCTGCGATCGCGGCGGCACGCGCGGAAAATGTCGAGAGCTTCTATTTCCTCGCCGACTACCACGCACTGGTGAAGGTGCAGGATCCGGCGCGCGTGCAGCGTTCGACGCTGGAGATCGCCGCGAGCTGGCTGGCCTGCGGCCTCGATCCGGACACCGTCTGGTTCTATCGCCAGTCGGACATTCCCGAGATTCCCGAGCTCACCTGGCTGTTGACCTGCGTCGCCGGCAAGGGCCTGCTCAACCGCGCGCATGCGTACAAGGCTTCGGTCGACAAGAACCGCGCCGAAGGCGAGGACGACGATGCCGGCATCACCGCGGGCCTCTTCATGTATCCGGTGTTGATGGCCGCCGACATATTGTTGTTCAACGCGCACAAGGTGCCGGTCGGGCGCGACCAGGTGCAGCACATCGAGATGGCGCGCGATTTCGGCCAGCGCTTCAACCATCTCTACGGCGAGCCGGCGGGTAGAGAGTATTTCACGTTGCCCGAAGCGGTGATCGAGGCGCAGGTCGCGACCTTGCCCGGCCTCGACGGCCGCAAGATGTCCAAGAGCTACGACAACACGATTCCGTTGTTCGCGCCGCGCGAGCAGTTGAAAAAGTTGATCTATTCGATCGTCACCGACTCGCGCGCGCCGGGCGAGGCGAAGGATGCCGACAGCTCGAACGTGTTCCAGTTGTACCAGGCCTTCGCGACCGCCGACGAAACGATTGCCATGCGCAAGGCCTTCGCCGATGGCATCGCCTGGGGTATTGCCAAGCAGAAGCTGTTCGAGCGGATCGATGCCGAAGTCGCACCGATGCGCGAGCACTACGAGACGCTGATCGCCAACCCAGCCAACATCGAACGACAGCTGCGTGATGGTGCGCAGCGTTTGCGTGCCCGCTACGCCACGCCCTCCATCGCAACACTACGCACTGCGGTGGGATTGCGGGCACTGGACGCACACAGCGTCACTGCCGCGAAGATCGCCGGTGCGAAGGGATCGCTGCCACTGTTCAAGCAGTACCGCGAAGTCGACGGCAAGTTTTATTTCAAGCTGCATGGCGGCGATGGCCGCTTGCTGGTGCAGAGCAGCGGGTTCGATTCGCCGAAGCAAGCCGGGCAACTGATCGCGCGTCTCAAGACAGATGCCCGCCAGCTGCGCGGCCAGGCCGAATCCGGTCTGCAGCTTGGGGGGGTGTTGATTGGCAAGCTGGCTGAGGGCGCCGTCGCCGATGACGTGGTCCAGGCCTTGCAGACGCTGGAGATCGAAGCGGGCCATGCTTGAACCGGCTTGTTGAACTCGACTTCGCGTAGATCTGTTGCTGCTGTGGGTCCTGATCGTCGGTACCTTTTCCTTGCTGTTCCCGCAGAACCCGCGCCATGCCGCGCGGCGCGTGTTCGCTCAACGTCGCGTCGCGCTGATTGTGTCGACCGCTTCATCCTCGGGGCACTGGTCGCACGCTCTCCAGGGCGATGCATTCCAAGGGAAACGTGCTGATTCACGTGAATGAACATTCAGAAGGGACACGCCTTGTGCACACTCGTGGGTGTTGCCAGACTGCTGGCTTCATCGAGGGGACATCCAGTGATCGCCACCACCGTCGCCACGGATCAAACATCGCGCCTGCAAGCGCTCGCGTCGTTCGACGTCCTCGACACGCCGCCGCAGGCCATGTTCGAGCAGGTCGTGCAGGTCGCCAGCCTGTTGTGCGGAACGCCGATCGCACTCGTCTCGCTGGTCGATCGCAACCGGCTCTATTTCCTGGCGCGGACTGGAGTGGACGTCGCAGAAGTGCCCAACGAGCGCTCCTTGTGCAACCACGCGATCCTGACGCCACTGGAAATGCTTGAAGTGCGCGACGCCAGCGCCGATCCGCGCTTCGCCGATTCGCCGCTGGTGACCGGCCCGCCCGGCATCCGCTTCTATGCAGGCGCGCCGCTGGTCACCGAGGAGGGCGACGCGATCGGAACGCTATGTGTGATCGACCGCCAGCCCCGTACCTTGACCGAGTCGCAGCGCGTGGCGTTGGAATCGCTTGCCCAGATCACCATGGCGTTGCTGGAATCGCGTCGCCGCGAGCTGCGGATGATGGAAAGACTGGGCGAAAGCGCCTTCGGCTAATCGCGACATGTCGTAGTCGTAGCTCCACCCGGGCTACAAACGAATCTGTTGAATTATTCCCATGCGTTGGGTGTTGCGCCGCGCTCGGGATGATGCATCTTGACGACGCAGAAACGCTGTCCGCTCGGCGCTTCCATCACCCACCAGCGCTTGACGAAGCCGATGCGTTTGGCGCCAAGTGCTTCCAGGCGATCGGCCTCGGCGTCGATGTCGTCGCTTTCGATGTCCAGGTGCACGCGCGATGCGTGCGCGACTTGTTGCACCTCGATGTGCAGGTCGCCCGGGCCATCCTGCAGTTGCGCATACACGGCCTCGCCATCGCCGGCATCGGGATCGATGATGGGCAGGCCCAAAGCATCGCTCCAGAATTTCGCCACGCCATCGAAGTCACCCGCCTGGCAATCGATGATGAAGCCTGCAAGCCGGCTGCGGTGTGCCATCTCGTCCTCCGTAGGGCGGGTCTCGACCCGCCATTGCCATGTTTAAGTGGATCAAAAAACGAACAGCAGCGGCGGGTCGAGACCCGCCCTACGTCGCTACGCATCAATGGGCGCGCGCCAAGTCGTCCAGCATCGCCTTCAGGAAACGCGCCGCTTCGCCGCCGGTGCAGGCGCGGTGGTCGAACGTCACCGACAGCGGAATCACCTTGTGCGACTCGAATCCGCCGATCACCGGCGTGATCTGGTGGCGGCCGCGGCCGGCGGCCACGATCGCCACGCACGGCGGCACCACGACCGGTGTGGCGTAGCGGCCGGCGAACATGCCGAAGTTCGACAACGAGATCGTGTAGCCGCTGAGTTCCGACGCCGGGATGCTGCGATCCTCGACCTGCAGGCGCAAACGATTGATGCCTTCGCGCACGCCGCGCGCATCGAGCATGTCGGCGTTGCGCAGCGCGGGCACGAACAGGCCATCGTCGGTGTCGACCGCGATGCCGAGGTCGACATGCGGATGCAGCGTGCGGGTGAGCTTGTCGCCATCGAACCACGCGTTGAGCGCCGGCACCGCTTTCGCCGCCGCCACGATCGCGCGCACTAGGCGGCCGGTGAGATCGTTGCCCGGCGTCCACGCATGGATGTCGGCGTCGTCGCTGAGCGTGGTCGGTACCACTTTCGCGTGCGCATCGGCCATCACCCGCGCCATGTTGCGGCGCACGCCTTTGAGCTGTTCGGGCTGGCCGCTGGCGGACACCGACGGCGGTTGCGTGCGCATGGGTTTGCCACTGGCGGACAACGCAGTACGCGTTGTTGTGGGTGGGGCTTGAGCCCCGACTGGCGCGCGCGGCGG
>JBBJNO010000067.1:0-10573 GCA_037720875.1 Luteimonas sp.
GACTACAGCGGATAGTGAGACGTTTCCCCGCGCGGACGTTTCCCCGCGCGGATCGGTCCGCGCGGGGAAACGTCATTTGCTTCCTTGAGGAGCAAAAGGCTTCAAGACGCACTTCGCACGTTCTCGATCCGGTGCGCCGGTCGATATGGCCACTGGTGAAAAGCAGTGTCCGGCGTTAGCGGCTGATGCCGGGCACGAACCGCAACGGGGCAGAGCCCCTCGCAAGAAGGAACCACATGAATACGTTTCCAACACATTCGGCAAAAACCGCTCCCGAGGCCTCTCGCCCGATGCTCGAGAAGGCGGAGCGCGCGATGGGCTTTGTCCCCAATCTGTACGCGCACCTGGCCGAGGCTCCCGCTGCACTGGAGGCCTACTTCGGCCTGTCCGCACAGTTCGACAAGACCTCATTGACGGCCATCGAGCGCCAGGTCGTGCTGCTTGCCGCCAGCGTCGAGAACGGCTGCGAATTCTGTGTCGCGGCGCATTCAATGATCGCGGTCAAGATGGCGGGTGCGCCGCCCGAGACCGTCAATGCCCTGCGCGCGGGGGAATCCCCGGACGACCCAAGGCTGCAGGCGCTGGCGACGTTCACGCGTGCAGTTGTCACCCAGCGCGGACGGGTGCCGGACAATGACCTCGCCGTTTTTTTTGCCGCGGGATTCGGTGCGCAGCAGGCACTCGAGGTGGTGCTTGGTGTGGCGATGAAAACCCTCAGCAACTACGCCAACCACCTGAGCGGAACGCAGACCAATCCAGAGCTGTCGGCCTTTGCCTGGACGCGTCCGGCGTGAGCAGCCGGGAATGAAGATGGCAGCCAATCAGTCCGGCAAGCCCTTGCCACGACGCTGCGGGCCACAGCACCGCCTGATCCCGGCGTTGCTGACCGGTCTGATCGCGTTCGCCGGTACGGGTTGCGCCCATCGCGTCTGGAACGACCGGATCGATCATCCGGCCGCGGGTGAGCGATACGAGTTCCGCAATCGCCTGCCGAAGAATTCGCAGGACCTGTTTGTGGTGCTGGCGTTCTCCGGCGGTGGCACGCGAGCGGCCGCCTTCAGCTATGGTGTATTGCAGTCGCTGCGGGACACGGCCGTGACCGTGGACGGGACCCAGCGACGGCTGCTGGACGAAGTCGATGTGGTCACGGCGGTGTCTGGCGGCAGCTACACCGCCGCCTACTACGGGTTGTTCGGCGACCGGATTTTCACCGACTACACCCGCGACTTCCTGTATCGCGACTGGCAGGGCGAGCTCATCGGGCTGGCCGCCCGTCCCCGAAGCCTTGCGGCCATGTCCTCCGGGGATTTCAACCGCAGCGACCTGGTGGCGGACTACCTGGGGCGAACGTTGTTCCGGCACGCCACGTACGCGGATCTGTCGCGCAACGGTTTGCCCTTCGTCATCATCAACGCCAGCGACCTCAACAACGCGACGACCTTTTCCTTCATGCAGCAGCAGTTCGATTTCCTGTGCTCCGATCTGTCCAGCTACCCGGTCGGCCATGCGGTCATGGCCTCGTCGGCCGTGCCGGGACCGTTTGCCAGCATCGCGCTGCGCAACTACGACGATTGCAGCGAGCGCCATCGACCCTGGGTCGCGGAGGCGCTGACCCACGATGATTTCCTCGACCGACGTCGTGCGGTCGCGCTGGCGCTTGATCGCTACGCGCATACCGACCGCATGCCAATCCTGCGACTGGTGGATGGCGGGGTGACCGATAACCTGGGGGTGCGCGGATCGATGATGAGCCCGGTCGCACACTACGGCAACGTGCCCGACATGGCCGGCGCCTTCACGCACGAACAACTAGGCCGGGTCCGCAACGTGCTGGTGATCGTCGCCAATGCCCAGGTCTATGCCGAGACAGCGTGGTCCCTGCATGGGCGTGAGCCCGGTACGGTCGGCATGCTGCAGGCGTCATTCGATTCCGCCCTCGGCCTCCTCAACACGGAAACCGTCGCACTGGCGAAGCAGGGCTTCCTGATGTGGGGCGCGCACGTGAATGCCATGCGCCCGCCAGGCGAGCCTGGGGTCACGGTGGATTTTGCGGTGCTCACGTTCGACCAGATCAGCGATCGCCCGACCCGGGATCAATTCAATGCCATGCCGACCACCTTTCGGCTTGGTCCGGGGGAAGTCGACGCGTTGATCGCCGAACCCGCGCGGTTGCTGGAACAGTCGCCGCAATACCAGAGTTTCCTCCGACGGATCTCGCCGCCGAGCCCGGCGGGCCTGAGACCTGATGTCGAAAACATGACACGCAAAACGTCAACATCCCACGACTCCTCCGCAAGTAAGGCGAAATGACGTTTCCGGGGAACTGCTGACGATTCTCGCCGCGTATCGCGTGCGTCATCTGTTCCGCACCCCTCGCTATGCAATTGACGATGTCATCGCCGTGGCATGGCGTACATGTCGTTGCCCACCGACCCTGCGAGACAAAGGGCGCTTGAAACCCGGCCACGAACAACGTCCCCCGCCATCGATGCCCGATCGACCGGAGTGGCCAATGAAGCCGAGTGTCAGGCATGGCGCAGCAACGACGAGCGCGCGGCTCACGCGACGGCCCATACGTATCGCTCGTATGCACTGTCTTAACCCTTGGCTGGACATGCTGGGTTGGTGGGCACCTGCAACCGTATCTCTTCAGCAACGATGGAGTGGAAGACCACCATGACAGAACCCCGTTCAGATGCCTTCGTTTTCTTCGGTGCGACCGGCGATCTGGCGTACAAGAAGATCTTCCCGGCGCTGCAGGCATTGATCCGCGCCGGCGAGCTGGACATGCCGATCATCGGTATGGCCCGCGCCGGCTTGACGCTGGACAAGCTGCGCGAACGTGCGCGCGACAGCCTGGAAAACAATGGTGGCCTCGATGCCGATGCATTCGCCAAGCTGTCGGCGCAACTGCAGTACATCGACGGCGATTACGCGGATCCGGCGACCTACCAGCGCCTGAAGCAGACCCTGGGCACCGCCACCCGGCCGCTGCACTACCTGGCGATTCCACCCAGCATGTTCGGCACCGTGGTCCAGGGGCTGGCGAAAGCCGGCTGCGCCGACGACGCCCGCGTCATCGTCGAGAAGCCGTTCGGTCGCGACCTCGCCTCCGCGCAGGCACTCAACCGCACGCTGCACGAGGTCTTCCCCGAATCGGCGGTGTTCCGCATCGATCACTACCTGGGCAAGGAGGCGGTGCAGAACCTGCTGTACTTCCGCTTCGCCAACGCCTTCCTGGAGCCGATCTGGAACCGCAATTACATCGACAGCGTTCAGATCACCATGGCGGAAAATTTCGGCGTGCAGGGGCGCGGCGCGTTCTACGAGGAAGTGGGGACGTTTCGCGACGTGGTGCAGAACCACATGCTGCAGGTGATCGCGCTGCTGGCGATGGATGCGCCGGCCGGGCGCGATACGCAGTCCGTGCGCGCCGAGAAGCTGCGGCTGTTCCGTGCGATGCGGCCGCTGGACCCCACGCAAGTGGTGCGCGGCCAGTTCCGCGGCTATCGCGATGAGAAAGGCGTGGCGGCGGATTCCCAGGTCGAGACCTTTGCCGCGCTGTGTCTGCACATCGACACCTGGCGCTGGGGTGGCGTGCCGTTCTACATCCGCGCCGGCAAGTGCCTGCCGATCACCGCGACTGAAGTCAGGGTGAACATGAAGTGCCCGCCGTTGGCGATCTTCGACGAGGTCAGCGCGGCCACCTCGAACTATTTCCGCTTCCGGCTCAGTCCCGAGGTGACGATCTCGGCGGGCGCGCGGGTCAAGCAGCCCGGCGAGGAGATGCGCGGCGAGCCGGTGGAGCTGATCGCCCGCCATGAACCGCCCGGCGAAGACCTGCCGTACGAGCGCCTGCTGCGCGACGCGCTGTGCGGCGATCCCGCGCTGTTCACGCGCGACGACAGCGTGGAAGCGGCGTGGCGGGTGATTGACCCGGCGCTGGCCAACGCCGAGCCGGTGCAGGAATACGAGCCCGGTAGCTGGGGACCGTCGGCTGCCGCGGACATCGCGGGCTGGCACGATCCGCAGCCCGAGGAGTCGGCATCGTGCTGAATGAAGACCCGGTGGTGTTCATGCTCGACGTCGACAACACCCTGCTCGACAACGATCGTTTCGCTGCCGACCTTACGGAGCGGCTCGATGATGACTTCGGAAAGCCCGAACGCGAGCGCTACTGGTCGATCTATGCCGAGCTGCGCGACCGACTCGGCTACGCCGATTACCTGGGCGCGCTGCAGGCGTTCCGCGCCGGCGACGATGACGAACCGGCGCTGCTGCGGATGTCGGAGTTCCTGCTCGACTATCCCTTCAGCGAGCGGCTGTATCCACGTGCACTCGCCGCGCTCGACCACCTGCGCACGATCGGCACCACGGCGATCGTTTCCGATGGCGACATCGTGTTCCAGCCGCGCAAGATCCAGCGTTCCGGCCTGTGGGATGCCGTCGATGGCCGGGTGCTGGTCACCTTGCACAAGGAACGCAGGCTCGGCCTGGTCCAGCGGCGCTTTCCGGCCAGCCATTACGTGATGATCGACGACAAGCCGCAACTGCTGGCCGCGATGAAGCGCGTGCTGACCGACCGGTTGACCACCGTCTTCGTGCGCCAGGGTCACTACGCCACCGAATCCGACGGCCTTGCGATTGATCCCGCGCCCGATCTGACCATTGGGCGCATCGGCGATCTGCATGCGCTTGGCCTGGCCGATTTTCATGTCGCCACCGCCACCCGCATGGTGGACACAGACCGCCAGAATTCGCCCGAAACAGCCCCCCTGGAGCACCCATGAAACCGACCCAACAACTGCACGAACTCGGCCAGCGACTCTGGCTGGACAACATCACGCGCCAGATGCTTGACGACGGCACCCTGCAGCGCTACATCGACGAGCTGTCGATCACCGGGCTGACCTCCAACCCGAGCATATTCGACGAAGCCATCGGCGGCGGCGAGACCTACGACGCCTGCATCGGCGAGAAGGCCCGCTCCGGCAAGTCCGGCGAAGCCTTGTTCATCGAACTGGCGCTGGAGGACCTGCGTCGTGCGTCCGACCTGTTCCGGCCGATCTTCGACGCCAGCGATCATGTCGATGGCTGGGTCTCGATGGAGATCTCGCCGCTGCTGGCCAGAGATACCGCCGGTTCGATCCAGGCGGCGCTGCAGATCCATGAGCAGGCCGACCGCCCGAACCTGTTCGTGAAAATTCCCGGCACGCCCGAAGGCCTGCCCGCGATCGAGGAATCGATCTTCGCCGGCGTGCCGATCAACGTCACCCTGCTGTTCTCGTGCGGGCAGTACCTGGAGGCGGCGAACGCCTACATACGTGGCATTGAACGGCGGCTGGAGGCCGGGCTGGACCCGTGCGTGGCTTCGGTGGCGTCGGTGTTCGTCAGTCGCTGGGACGTGGCGGTCAAGGACGATGTGCCAGCGGACCTTCGCAACAAGCTCGGTATCGCCATCGGTGGCCGCACGTATTGCGCCTACCGGGATCTGCTGGCTTCGCCGCGTTGGCTCAAGCTGGCGCAGGCTGGCGCGCGTCCACAGAAGCTGTTGTGGGCAAGCACCGGCAGCAAGGACCCCGAAGCCCGGAAATCCCTGTATGTCGAGGACCTGGCTGCGCCGGAAACGATCGACACGATTCCCGAGAAAACGCTGCTGGCGTTCGCCGAGGAAGGCAACGTGGACAGCGTGATGGCAACCGATGCCGATGAGGCCGAGGCGATGCTGGCCCGCTTCGAGGCCGCCGGCGTCGATCTGGACGCGCTGGCGCTCAAGCTGCAGCAGGACGGCGCCAAGTCGTTCGTGAAGTCCTGGCAACAACTGCTCACGCGCATCGCCGACAAGAGCGCCGCGCTTGCAAGCGCCGACTGACACCTCTCCCATGAGTGCCCCAATGCAGGATTCCGCTTCCAACCCATCCCACGACGCATCGCCGCAGAGCACCCTGACTGCCAGGCCGCAGTGGCAGGCCCTGCATCGGCATGCCAGTCAAGACGGCGCGCGCCACCTGCGCGAACTGTTCGCCGCCGATCCTGCGCGCGGCGAGCGCCTGCACGCCGAGGCCGCCGGTCTATACCTGGACTATTCCAAGCAGCGCGTCACCGACGAAACCCTGCGGTTGCTGCTGGAACTGGCCGACGCCTGTGGCCTGAACGAGCGCATCGCGGCGATGTTCCGCGGCGACAGGATCAACACCACCGAGGATCGCGCGGTACTGCACGTGGCGCTTCGGGCGCCGGCCGGTTCGTCGATCGAAATGGACGGCAGCGACGTGGTGGCCGATGTCCATGCGGTGCTTGATCGCATGTCGGATTTCTCCCGGCGTGTTCGCAGTGGTGCCTGGGCCGGGCACACCGGCCAGCGGATCCTCAATGTGGTCAGCATCGGGATTGGCGGTTCGGATCTTGGCCCGGTCATGGCCTACGAGGCGCTGCGTCATTACAGCGAACGCGCGATGACCTTCCGCTTCGTGTCCAATGTCGATGGCAGCGATTTCGTCGAGGCCACGCGCGATCTTGTCCCGGCCGAG
Organism: Luteimonas sp.; assembly: GCA_037720875.1. Lineage (GTDB taxonomy): Bacteria > Pseudomonadota > Gammaproteobacteria > Xanthomonadales > Xanthomonadaceae > JALYOU01. The sequence goes on from JBBJNO010000067.1 coordinate 6,531, forward strand.
ACGCTGTTCATCGTCTGCTCCAAGACCTTCACCACGGTGGAGACCCTGACCAACGCCAAGGCTGCGCGCTCCTGGTTGCTGCAAGGCCTCGGGGTGGATGCGGCCGATGACGGCGGCGCGGTGGCGAAGCATTTCGTCGCGGTATCGACCAATGCCCAGGAGGTGACCGCCTTCGGCATCGACACGGACAACATGTTCGGTTTCTGGGACTGGGTCGGCGGTCGCTATTCCATGGAATCCGCCATTGGATTGTCGACAATGCTGGCGATCGGGCCGGAGCACTTCCGCGCGATGCTCGACGGCTTCCACGCCATGGACGAGCATTTCCGCAGCACCACGCTGGAGCAGAATGTTCCCGCGCTCATGGCCCTGCTGGCGGTCTGGAACAGCAACTTCCTGGGCGCGTCGACCGTCGCCGTCCTGCCCTACGAGCAATACCTCAAGCGTTTTCCGGCCTACTTGCAGCAACTGGCCATGGAGAGCAACGGCAAGAGCGTCACCCGCGACGGCGTGCGCGTGGACTACGCCACCGGGCCGATCTACTGGGGAGAGCCGGGCACCAACGGGCAGCACTCGTTCTACCAGTTGATCCACCAGGGGACGCATCTGATTCCCTGCGATTTCATCGGTTTCTGCAAACCACTCAATCCGCTGTCGGATGGCTCCGGCGGCGACCAGCACGACCTGTTGATGGCCAACCTGTTCGCGCAGAGCGAGGCACTGGCGTTCGGCAAGACCACACAGCAGGTGCAGGATGAAGGGATCGACGAGCGGCTGGTCCCCCACCGCACCTTCCAGGGCAACCGGCCGAGCAACACCCTGCTGGCCGAACGGCTCACGCCGCATACTCTGGGGGCGCTGGTGGCGCTCTACGAGCACAGCGTGTTCGTGCAGGGCGTGATCTGGGATGTCGATTCGTTCGACCAGTGGGGCGTCGAGCTGGGCAAGGCGCTGGCCACGCGCACCGCCGCCGAGATCGCCAGCAGCGACGACCCCGAACTCGACCACGACAGCTCCACCAATACCCTGATCCGCCGTTATCGCCGGCTGCGGCAGCCACGCCCATGAGCACCCGGGCATGACCACTACGATCAGTCCGCTCGCCGGCAAGCCGGCACCGCCGTCGCTGCTGATCGACGTGCCCGCATTGCTTGCCGCCTATGCCGACCTTCGCCCGGATCCCGCGGTGCCTGCGCAGCGGGTCGCGTTCGGCACCTCCGGCCACCGTGGCAGCGCGCTGGAGCGCAGCTTCAACGAATGGCATGTGCTGGCGATCAGCCAGGCAATCTGCGACTACCGCAAAGGGCAGGGCATCGACGGCCCGCTGCACCTCGGCATCGATACCCATGCGCTGTCGCAGCCGGCGTTCGAGAGCGCGCTGGAGGTGCTGGCCGGCAACGGTGTCGAAACCATGATCGCCAGCGGCGGTGAATTCACCCCGACGCCGGCGGTCTCACATGCGATCCTGGGCTACAACCGCGGCCGGTCGGCGGGCCTGGCCGACGGCATCGTAGTCACGCCCTCGCACAATCCACCCGACAACGGCGGCTTCAAGTACAACCCGCCCAACGGCGGGCCGGCCGATACCAACGTCACCGGCTGGATCCAGCAGCGCGCCAATACGCTGCTCGCCGGTGGCCTCAAGCAGGTGCGGCGCCTGCCATACGCGCAGGCGCGGCGCGCCGCCAGCACCCACGCGCATGATTTCCTCAATACCTACATTGGCGACCTTGGCGCGATGGTCGACTTCGACGCGATTCGCAGTGCCGGCATCCGCATGGGCGTCGATCCGCTCGGCGGTGCCGGCGTGCATTACTGGGCGCCGATTGCCGAGCGCTACCAACTCGACCTGACCGTGCTCAGCGAGGAAGTTGACCCGACCTTCGCCTTCATGACGGTCGACTGGGACGGCAAGATCCGCATGGACCCTTCCTCGTCCCTGGCGATGCAGCGGCTGATAGGCCTGAAGGATCGTTATGACATCGCGTTCGCCTGCGACACCGACTACGACCGCCACGGCATCGTGACCCGCAGTGCCGGTTTGTTGCCGCCGAATCATTACCTGTCGGTGTTGATCGACTATCTGTTCCAGCATCGGCCACAGTGGGGCGGCGACGCTGCGGTCGGCAAGACCGTGGTCAGCAGCGCACTGATCGACCGGGTGGCAAAGCGTCTGGGACGCAAGCTGTTCGAGGTGCCGGTCGGCTTCAAGTGGTTCGTCGACGGATTATTCGATGGCTCACTGGGTTTCGGTGGCGAGGAAAGTGCGGGCGCGTCATTCCTGCGTCGGGACGGCGCGGTGTGGACCACCGACAAGGACGGCATCGTGCCGGCGTTGCTGGCGGCGGAAATCACCGCGCGCACGGGCCGTGATCCCGGCGAGCTGTATCGCGATCTGGTGCGCGAACTGGGCGAGCCGGTGGCCGATCGCGTCGAGGCACCGGCCACGGCCGAGCAAAAGATCCGCCTGGCGAAGTTGTCGCCCCAGCAGGTGCGCAGCACCGAACTGGCCGGCGAGAAGATCGAAAGCGTGCTCGATCATGCGCCGGGCAACCACGCAGCGATCGGCGGCATCAAGGTGACTTCCGCCAGTGGCTGGTTCGCCGCACGACCGTCGGGCACCGAGGACATTTACAAAATTTATGCGGAGAGCTTCAAGGACAAGGATCACCTGCAATCGCTCCTGCACGAGGCGCAGAGCATCGTCGATACCGCAGTCGCTGCGAAGTGAGCCGCTGCAGGCGCGCGGACGCGACTCGGACGACCAGGACGACCCACCCCACATCGCACCCCCATCAGGAGCCGTTATGACTGCCGAACTCGACCAGCAATGCATCAACACCCTGCGCTTCCTGTCGGTTGACATGGTGCAGAAGGCCAACAGCGGGCATCCAGGCCTGCCGCTTGGCGCCGCGCCGATGGCCTACGTGCTGTGGACGCGCGGCCTCAAGTTCAATCCGCGCAACCCGCACTGGATCGATCGCGACCGCTTCGTGCTCTCGGCCGGTCACGGTTCGGCGCTGCTCTACTCGCTGCTGCATCTCACGGGATACGACCTGTCGCTGGACGACATCAGGCAGTTCCGCCAGTGGGGCAGCAAGGCCCCGGGCCATCCCGAACGTGGACACACGCCAGGCATCGAAACCACCACCGGGCCGCTGGGGCAGGGCATGGGCAACGCGGTCGGCATGGCCATCGCCGAGGCGCAGCTGGCGGCACGCTACAACCGCCCCGATCACGCCATCGTGGATCACCACACGTTTGCGCTCGTCAGCGACGGCGACCTGATGGAGGGTGTGGCTTCGGAGGCGGCGTCCCTGGCCGGTCACCTGAAGCTGGGCAAGCTGAACTGCCTGTACGACGACAACCTGGTCACGCTGGCCGCCGGGACTGCTTCGACCTTCACCGAGGACCGTGCGCAGCGCTTCCAGGCCTACGGGTGGCACACCGTGTCCGTGTCCGACGGCAACGACATCGACGCGATCCACGCTGCCCTGCAGCAGGCACGCGAGGAGACCACGCGGCCGTCGTTGATCCTCGTTCGCACCTGCATCGGCTACGGCTCGCCCAACAAGGCAGGCAGCTTCGAGGCCCACGGCTCGCCGCTGGGCACCGACGAAGTCGCGCTTAGCAAAGCGAATCTCGGCTGGCCTGCCGAGCCATCCTTCCTGATACCCGATGCGGCGCTGTCGCATTTTCGCGCCGCCGTCGAGCGTGGCGCGCGCGACGAAGCGGACTGGGAAGCGCGCATGACGGCCTACCGGACGGCCTTTCCCGAACTGGCGGCGGAGCTCGAATGCAGCCTGCGCGGCGAGTTGCCGCAGGGCTGGGACCGGGACATTCCCGAGTTCCCGGCGGACGCGAAGGGCATGGCCAGTCGTGTGGCGTCTGGCAAGGTGATGAATGCGATCGCGCCGAACCTGCCTGCACTCAGTGGCGGTTCGGCGGACCTGGACCCATCCACCAAGACCGCACTGAAGGATGTCGGCGACTTCAGCCCGCCGGCCGACGCTGCGGGCGGTCAGGCGGGTGCCGAACCGGTT
>JBBJNO010000310.1:0-1193 GCA_037720875.1 Luteimonas sp.
CCAGTGGGGAGACCCGCCGCCGGAGCCGGCGATCAGGCCGGTGCGGTCGCTACGGACCTGCGCGTCGCTAAGGCCGGCATCGACGATCGCATCGCGCATCGCGATGTAGCTGTATGCCGCCGCATCGCCCATGAAGCGCTTGAGCTTGCGGTCGATCTGCGCCTCCAGATCGATCTCCGGCACGCCGGCGACCTGGCTGCGCAGTCCGAGTTCGGCGTATTCGGGAATGTGCTTGATACCGGCGCGGCCTTCGCGCAGCGACGCTGACACACTGGCCTGGTCGTTGCCGATGCAGGACACGATGCCCATGCCGGTGATGACGACACGCCTCTCGACGGCACCCCTCTCGACGGCACGCCTTTCGGATGCAGGCCGCATGTCAGAAACCCTCGGTTGAAGTGAACAAGCCCACGCGCAGGTCCTTGGCGGTGTAGATCTCGCGCCCGTCGACCAGCATGCGGCCGTCGGCGATGACCATCCTCAGCTTGCCGCGCATCACGCGGCGGATATCGATGTCGTAGCGCACCAGCCTGGCCGCGGGCAGCACCTGGCCGGTGAACTTGACCTCGCCAACGCCGAGCGCGCGACCCCGACCGGGCTCTCCCAGCCACGGCAGGAAGAAGCCAGCCAGCTGCCACAGCGCATCAAGGCCGAGGCAGCCCGGCATCACCGGATCACCCTCGAAATGGCAGGCGAAAAACCACAGGTCCGGGTGGATGTCGAGCTCGGCCTGGATCACCCCCTTGCCGTACTGGCCGCCTTCGGTTGCGATGTGGGTGATGCGGTCGAACATCAGCATCGGCGGCAACGGCAGGCGCGCGTTGCCGGGGCCGAACATCTCGCCGTGGGCGCAGGACAGCAGTTGTTCGTAGTCGAACGAGGAAAGTCGAATCATCGATGATGGTTGCCTTGGGACGCGCTAGATTGACGGACAACGGCACTATCGGCCGTGATGCATTGAATGACACGTGCCGTACGCCGGCGTAGGTGCTGCGCGGGACCGGGGTCGAGGAGCGTACGACTTTTCCTCGCCGGATCCACGACAGGGACGCACTACCGGGCCGTTGCGGAATATACGCGTCGCCGTGTCAAAAAGATGACGCCGGCGGGACTGCGGATGCTTGCGGAGCATTCTTCGAGCAGCGCGTCACGCAGCGAAGGCTCCAGCACGAATTTGCCCGCTGGCGTCAGCA
>JBBJNO010000310.1:1203-2787 GCA_037720875.1 Luteimonas sp.
GGCGTCCGGGCGGGGCCACCCCCCAGCTTGTTCTGCGGATGCTTGCGCAGCGGCACTGCGGCCACGCATTTCTTTGGTGCGAGGCCTACCGCTTGCCTCCTGTCGCTCGCGCGTCGCGTAGCGCATCAAGCTTTTGCTTGAGCCTGATTTCCAAACCGCGCTCCACCGGTTCGTAGTAAACCCGCTCGCCCATCGCATCGGGAAACCCGGTCTGGCCGATCGCGATGCCGTCGGGCGCGTCGTGGTCGTATTGGTAGCCTTTGCCGTAACCGAGTTCCTTCATCAGTTTGGTCGGCGCATTGCGGATGTGCATGGGCACGTCCTGCGTGCCGTATTCGACCACATCGCGCCTGGCTGCTCCAAAGGCGACGTACGCGGCATTGGATTTTGCTGTGGTGGCGAGGTAGATCACGACCTGCGCCAGCGCAAGATCGCCTTCCGGACTGCCGAGGCGGTCGTACGCGTCCCAAGCCTCGATCGCCATTTGCAATGCACGCGGGTCGGCCAGGCCGATGTCTTCCACGGCCATGCGCGTCAAGCGACGGGCCAGGTAGATCGGGTCGCAGCCACCATCGAGCATGCGGCTGAACCAGTACAGCGCCGCATCCGGATTGGAGCTGCGCACCGACTTGTGCAGCGCCGAGATCTGGTCATAGAACTGCTCGCCGCCCTTGTCGAAACGGCGCGTGCGATCGGCCAATACCTGTCGCAAGGTGCGTTGGTCGATCTCCCTGCCCTGCCCCGTTTCGTTTTCGACTGCGAGCTCGCTGGCGATTTCCAGCAGCGTCAGGCCACGCCGCACATCGCCGTCCGCGGCCCCCGCGATTTCCTGCAACGCCGCGTCGTTGATGCGCAGGCCTTGCCCACCAAGCCCGCGCTCCCCGTCAGCCAGCGCACGGCGCAAGGCTTCGACGATGTCATCCGTGGACACGGATTCCATGACGTGGACCCGGCAGCGCGACAACAGTGCCGAATTCAATTCAAAGGATGGATTCTCCGTCGTGGCGCCGACAAACAGGATGGTGCCGCGCTCGATGTGCGGCAGGAATGCATCCTGTTGCGCCTTGTTGAAGCGATGCACTTCGTCGACGAACAACACAGTCCGGCGGCCTTCCGCAAAACGATGCCCGGCTTCAGCAAGGAACTGGCGCACCTCGGGCAATCCGGCCAACACCGCTGAGATCGCCCTGAATTCCGCGTCGGCATATTTGGCCAGCAGCAATGCCAGCGTGGTCTTGCCGCATCCCGGCGGCCCCCACAACACCATCGAGTGCACGTGCCCGCCTTCGATCGATTCGCGCAACGCCGAACCGGGCGCAAGCAGGCGACGTTGCCCGACCATGTCATCAAGGGACTGCGGGCGCATGCGCTCGGCCAAGGGCCGGAGTGCATCGCGGTTGACGCTCAACAGATCCTGCGCATCGTCAACAAAAGTGGAAGGACGCTTGGCCACGGGATTCGGGGAAAGAGGTTTCGCACACAATAACAAGCCACGGCCGCATGCATCGGCCGTGGCTCGTGGTGATCAGTCTGGCGGGTTAGAGGGCGGTGACCGCGTTGCCAAGTGCCTGGCTGGATGAGCTT
>JBBJNO010000311.1:0-2784 GCA_037720875.1 Luteimonas sp.
GTGGCGCAACCGAGGTTGACCAGGCGGCCTTCGGCCAGCAGGAAGATCGCGCGGCTTGGTTTTCCGTCGACCCCAGCGAACGTGTACTTGTCGACCTGCGGCTTGATGTTGAGCTTGGTGACGTCCTTCAACTCATTCAGCGCATCGACCTGGATCTCGTTGTCGAAGTGGCCGATGTTGCAGACGATGGCCTGGTCCTTCATCTGGCTCAGGTGCTCGATGGTCAGCACGTCCTTGTTGCCGGTGGTGGTGACATAGATGTCGCCGCGGCCGAGCGTGCTCTCGACGGTGTTGACCTCGAAGCCTTCCATTGATGCCTGCAGCGCGTTGATCGGATCGATCTCGGTAACCACGACGCGCGAGCCGTACGCACGCAACGAATGCGCGCAACCCTTGCCGACGTCGCCGTAACCGCACACCACCGCCACCTTGCCGGCCAGCATCACGTCCATCGCGCGCTTGAGGCCGTCGGCCAGCGACTCGCGGCAGCCGTAGAGGTTGTCGAACTTGGACTTGGTGACCGAATCATTGACGTTGATCGCCGGCACCAGCAACTTGCCTTGTTCGGCGATCTGGTACAGGCGATGCACGCCGGTGGTGGTCTCTTCCGACACGCCCTTCCAGTCCTTGACCACATTGGTCCAGAAACCGGGACGCTCCTTCGCCACGCGCTTGAGCAGGTTCTTGATGATCTGTTCTTCGTGCGAAGACGCCGGCTCATCCACCCACTTCGAGCCTTGTTCCAGCTCATAACCTTTGTGGATCAGCAATGTCACGTCGCCGCCGTCATCAACGACCAGCTGCGGGCCAAGGTATTCATTGGAGCTGCCGCCGGGAAACGTGACCGCATCCAGCGTGCAGTCCCAATACTCTTCCAGCGACTCGCCCTTCCACGCGAACACCGGCGTGCCGGTCGCGGCGATCGCCTGCGCGGCATGGTTCTGGGTGGAGAAGATGTTGCACGACGCCCAGCGCACGTCGGCGCCGATGTCCTTCAGGGTCTCGATCAGCACCGCGGTCTGGATGGTCATGTGCAGCGAGCCGGTGACGCGCACGCCTTGCAACGGTTTTGCCGCGGCGTGTTTCTGGCGGATCGACATCAGGCCCGGCATCTCGTGCTCGGCGATATCGATTTCCTTGCGGCCGAAGTCGGCTTCGCCGAGGAACATGTCGGAGACTTTGTAATCGTGGTTTTCGTTTGCGGCAGGTTTGACGACAGCATTCATGGCAGTAACTCCGTTGGTTTGAAAGTCCGCGCGCCGGTCGGGGCATGGGACTCGCATTGAACGGGCGCGGTTAAACGTGTTGCGACCATCGAGCCTGTTCCCGTGCATACATGCTTGTGTACACCAGGATTGCAGCGCCCCTCGATGGGCGACCCAGTGCCGGTAAGGCACAGGGAAAGAAATTACGATTCAATGTTCGTCATCCCAGCGCAAGCTGGGATCCATTTTGATCTTCGTTTTTGTGGCCAGAAGCAGATCAAAATGGGTTCCAACTTGCGCTGGAATGACGAGCAAAATCAGAGCTTCCTTCGATCTGTTTTTAGTCCTTTGCGAACAACTCCTGCGTAAGCCTTTCCAAATCAGTTCTTCAGCCCGGCATCCTTGCGCAGCTCGTCGGCCTTGTCGGTCTTCTCCCACGAGAACGCGGTCGCGGTGTGCTTCTTGCCGGCGCCGTCGGTGTAGCTGATCTCCTTCGGCTTGCGGCCGAAGTGACCGTAGGCGGCGGTGTCCTGGTACATCGGATGGATCAGGTCGAGCATCTTGACGATGCCGTACGGACGCAGGTCGAAGTGGCGACGGATCAGCTTTTCGATCTTGTCGTCGTCGATCTTGCCGGTGCCGAACGTGGTCACCGAGATCGAAGTCGGCTCGGCGACGCCGATCGCATAGCTGACCTGCAATTCGCACTTGTCGGCGATGCCGGCCGCGACGATGTTCTTGGCCACATAACGCGCCGCGTACGCCGCCGAGCGGTCGACCTTGGACGGATCCTTGCCGCTGAACGCGCCGCCGCCGTGACGGGCCATGCCGCCGTAGGTGTCCACAATAATTTTGCGGCCGGTCAGGCCGCAATCGCCGACCGGGCCGCCGATCACGAAGATGCCGGTCGGGTTGATGTGGATCTTGTTCTTCGGCAGCGCCGCGAGCATCGCCTTCGGCAACACCGGCTTGAGCACGTGCTCGTAGACGCCGTCGACCAGGTCCTTCTGCTTGATGCCCGGATCGTGCTGGGTGGACAACACCACCGCGTCGAGGCCGATCACGTTGTGCGTGTTGTCGTAGCGCAAGGTCACCTGCGATTTCGCATCCGGGCGCAGCCACTTCAGCTTGCCGTTCTTGCGCACTTTCGCCTGCTGCTCGACCAGGCGGTGCGACCAGTAGATCGGCGCCGGCATGTATTCGGGCGCTTCGTTGCAGGCGTAGCCGAACATCAGGCCCTGGTCGCCCGCGCCTTGCTCTTCCGGCTTCTTCTGCTTCTTGGAGGTGCCGTCGACGCCGGCGGCGATGTCCGGCGACTGCTTGCCGATCAGGTTCAATACGCCGCAGGTGGCGCCGTCGAAACCGACTTCCGATGAGTCGTAACCGATATCCACGATCACCTTGCGGGTCAGCGCCTCCAGGTCGATCCACGCAGACGTGGTCACTTCGCCCGCAACGATCGCTACCCCGGTCTTGATCATGGTCTCGCAGGCCACCCGCGCGCGCTTGTCCTGGGCCAGGATCGCGTCGAGCACGGCATCGGAAATCTGGTCGGCAACCTTGTCCGGATGGCCTTCGG
>JBBJNO010000312.1:0-2772 GCA_037720875.1 Luteimonas sp.
CGCTCGCCGAACAACCGGCGTCGCAGGCCAGCCCTGAAGCTTCCAGGTTCGCGGCCGCGCCGGTCCGCAAGACGGCAGCGCGCAACATCGAGACGCAGGCGATCCAGGCCCAGGCCGCGGAGATCGAGTCGCGTGCCGAGCGTCTTGCTGTGCAGCTCGAAACCACCCGCACCACCGGCGAGGCCATCGCCCACGTCGCCGCATTCACGGCCGAGGTCGCCACCGTCACCGCATTGACGGCGATGCTGAATGAGCTGCCCGATGCCGTCGATGCAGCCTCCACCGCCGTGCCTGCCGTTGCACGCCCGGCGCGCAAGCCAAACCGCAGTCGTCAGCCACTGGCGATGCCCTATTTCTCGTTCGCCTCGCGGAGCTGACCCATGACCGCAATCCAATGGAGCGACGGCGCTCCGATCTATCGCCAGCTCAAGGAGCGCGTCGTCGCCATGTTGCTCGACGGCCTGCTCAAGCCCGGCGACGCGCTGCCCTCGGTACGCCAGGTCGCCGCCGAGTATCAGCTGAATCCAATTACTGTCTCGCGCGCCTACCAAGAGCTCGCGGACGAAGCACTAGTCGAAAAACGGAGGGGTTTGGGCATGTACGTTACGGAAGGGGCGTCGGAAAAATTGCTGGCCAGCGAGCGCGAGCGGTTCCTGCGCGATGAATGGCCGTTGGTCCTGGAACGCATCCAGCGGCTGGGATTGAATACCGATGAATTGTTGCGCGGCAATGGTAAGGCAGGTGTGCAATGAACATGGCGCAGAACCAGAATGTGGCCTCCGGGCCGGTTGTCTCGGCGCGCGGCCTGCGCAAGGTCTACAAGAACAAGGTTGCGCTCGATGGCACCAGCTTCCAGATCGAAGCCGGCAAGATCATCGGCCTGATCGGCCCCAACGGCGCCGGCAAGACCACCGCCCTCAAGGCGATCCTCGGCCTGATCCCGTTCGAGGGCGAACTGCGGGTGCTGGGCATGGATCCGCGCACGCAACGCGACGAGTTGATGCGCGAGGTCTGCTTCATCGCCGACGTCGCGGTACTGCCGCGCTGGATCCGGGTCAGGGAAGCGATCGAGTTCGTCGCCGGCGTGCACCCGCGTTTCGATGCGGCCCGCTGTCAGAGGTTCCTCGCCAACACCCAGCTCAAGCCCGACATGCGGGTGCGCGAATTGTCCAAGGGCATGATCGTGCAGCTGCATCTGGCGCTGGTGATGGCGATCGACGCCAAGCTGCTGGTGCTCGACGAGCCCACGCTGGGCCTCGACATCCTCTACCGCAAGCAGTTCTACCAGCGCCTGCTGGAGGACTATTTCGATGAGCAGAAGACCATCCTGATCACCACGCATCAGGTCGAGGAAGTCGAACACATCCTCACCGACGTGATGTTCATCCGCGACGGCAAGATCGTGCTGGACGCGCCGATGGAAGATGTCGGCGAGCGTTTCGTCGAAGTGCTGGTGGATGCGGACAAGACCGACGCGGCGCGCGCGCTGAAACCGATCGACGAACGCGCCCTGCCCTTTGGCAAGACCGTGATGCTGTACGACAACGTCTCGCAAGCCCAGCTGTCCATGTTGGGGGAAACCCGCACGCCCGGCCTTGCCGATTTGTTCGTCGCCACGATGAAAGGAACCTACGCATGAACGCCGTTACTGAAATGCACGCGCCCGAACAGCGCGCACCCGTGGCCGCGCCGCATGCCACGCACAAATTCAAGCTGCTGCTCAAGCGCGAGTTCTGGGAGCACAAGGGCGGCTTCTTGTGGGCGCCGGCCATCGCCGGCGCGGTGTTCCTGGTACTCACCCTGCTGGGCATGGCAGTGGGCCAGATGGCGCTCAACCGCGGCGCCGACGGCCCCATCATCGTCAATGGTCGGGAGACGACTGTCCGCGCCTTCAACATGGACATGAACGCGCTCACCCAGGCGATGAGTTCGAAGGAAGTGGCGGAGATGGGCCAGGCCCTGAATGGCAGCCTGTACATGGCCGCCAGCTGGTCGCTGATCGTGTTCGGCTTTGTCGTGTTCTTCTACCTGCTGGGCTGCCTGTACGACGAGCGCAAGGACCGCAGCGTGCTGTTCTGGAAATCGATGCCGGTGTCCGATAGCGCAACCGTACTGTCGAAGGCAACCAGCGCACTGGTCGTCGCGCCGCTGCTGGCGCTGGGTGCGGGCATCGTCACGATGCTGCTGTTCCTGATCTTCGTCGCGGGTTTCATGGCGACGCACGGGGGAAGCGCAAGCACAATGGTCTTCGGCCCGGCGAGCCCGCTGAATGTCATCGGCCACCTGCTCGCCGCTCTGCCCGTGTACGTGCTCTGGGCGTTGCCGACCGCCGGCTGGCTGATGTTGTGCTCGGCCTGGGCACGCAGCAAGCCCTTCCTGTGGGCGATCGCGATTCCGGTGGTGACCGGCGTGTTCGTCAGCTGGTTCGACCTCATGAAAGGCTTCGACCTCGACACCGGCTGGTTCTGGAGCAACATCGTCGGCCGCCTGTTGATCGGCACATGGCCGGGCAGCTGGTTGCCCTACACCGATGCCATGCCGAACATCACCAACCACGGCGCCGACGTCGTGATGGGCACCGCGCTCGTCCACACCTACTTGCTCCTCGGCACCACGCAGTTGTGGATCGGCGCGATTGCCGGCGCGGCGATGATCTTCGGTGCGATCCAGTTGCGGCGGCGGCGCGAGTTGGCCGACTAGGCGACAAGTCTTCGCGGATATCAAAACACCCCGGTTCGCCGGGGTTTTATTGTAGGAGCGCCACAGGGCGCG
>JBBJNO010000068.1:0-4141 GCA_037720875.1 Luteimonas sp.
GTCATGGCGTCGGGGCTGAAGCCCCTCCCACAAGGGATGTCTGATGATCCTGCTCACCCGCGACGCCAACGCCTTCCTCGCGTTCGCACGCACTTGCGCCGCCGACTTCGGCGCCGCGACCGCCAAGGCCGCCTTCCTGGTCACGCCCGACGGCTTCGCGCGCGCCGAACAGTCCGCGGGCGACAACCGCTACATGGCCGACGCCGCGATGTTCGATCCCGGCCAGGCGCTGGCTGAACATCGCGCGTTGCATCGCGCGTTGTCCGAGGTCGTCCCGACCATCGCCTTCGCCGGCGACGCCGCCACGCCCGACGCGCTGTTTCCCAACAACGTGTTCGCGACCGCGCCGGGCAAGGCCGTCATCGGCCGCATGCGGCATGAAGTCCGGCAGCGCGAGGCCGGACGCGACGACATTCGCGGATTTTTCCGCGACGCACTCGGCTACGGCGAGATCGACCTCTCGCAACAAGCGCATCCCTGCGAGCTGACCGGCGCACTGGTGATCGACCGCGCGCGCGGGCTCGGCTTCTGCGGCCTGTCCGAGCGTTGCGACGAACAAGGTGCGGCACTGATGCACGACGCGCTCGGCCTGCGCGCGACGCTGCTGTTCGACCTGGCGCCGGGCGAGTACCACACCAACGTCGTGCTGACGGTGCTGGCGGGCCGCGCGGCGTTGCTCTGTCCCGACGGGTTTGCCGATGCCGGCGTGGTCGAGGCCATCGCCGCGCTGTACGCGCCGCATGCCATCCGCCTGTCGCCGGCCGAGCACGCCGCGTTCGCCGGCAACGCGATCGCCTTGTCGGAGGACGTGGCGTGGATGAGCGCCGCGGCGGAACGCGCCTTGTCGGCGACTTCGCGCGATGGGCTGAAGGCCGCAGGCTTCGCCGTCCGCAGCGTGCCGCTGGAGGCGATCGAAGCCGGCGGCGGCTCGCTGCGCTGCTGCGTCGGGGAGATTTTCTAGCGGCGTATGACGCATCGCCGACCGTGTAGAGCGTGCTCCGCTGCCTTGTCGTCAAGTCAAAAACAAGCGGAGCAAGCTCCACCGTACAAATGCCTGCGCAACCGAGGGCAAACAGGCTGCGTCCGCTGAACCGCACCCATTGCCGTTCAGAAAGTTAAGGACGGATTCACCGCAGGATTCACAGACTTCACCTCCCGGTTGCACGGGTCACGATTTCGCATTGCACGGGTCACGATTTCGCACCTGTCTCCTCCCTCCTATATACCTATATACGTACCTCCTTCTACACGCCGCCACGGAGTCCCGACATTCCATGCCGTTGTTTCGTCGTCCACTGCTGTCGTTATGCCTGGCTACGCTGATGAGTGGAGCCGCTGCGGCCGCGTGGGCGCAGTCGCCCGGCCCGGGCCTCGACGAGCCTAAAAAGCAGACGTCGTCGCGCAACGACCGCAACGACGACGACACCCTCTCCGACGCCGTGCGCCGGGTCGAGCGCGCTACCCAGGGCCAGGTCCTCAGCGCCGAACGCGTGCAGTTCGATGGCCGTGACATCAATCGGGTCAAGGTGGTCGATGACCGCGGCCGGGTGCGGATCTATGTCGATGATCCGACCAGGAGTGATGCCGACAGACCGGCCAAGTCCGGCGACGGCAAGCCCTCGCCGCGTACACGTGGCGATGACACCAACACTCCCAATCTGTAACTGAACGGCCAACCGGCCCAGCGACATCCCCCTGCAATACCCAGGAGTTGTGCCGATGCGAATCCTACTCGTCGAAGACGAAGCCCCGCTGCGTGAAACCCTGGCCGCGCGCCTCAAGCGCGAAGGTTATGCGGTGGACGCCGCCCAGGATGGCGAGGAAGGCCTGTACATGGGCCGCGAGGTGCCGTTCGATGTCGGCATCATCGACCTCGGCTTGCCCAAGATGTCGGGCATGGAGCTGGTCAAGGCGCTGCGCGACGAGGGCAAGCAGTTCCCGGTGCTGATCCTGACCGCGCGTTCGAGCTGGCAGGACAAGGTCGATGGCCTCAAGCAGGGCGCCGACGATTACCTGGTGAAACCCTTCCATGTCGAGGAGCTGCTGGCGCGCATCAATGCGCTGGTGCGCCGCGCCGCCGGATGGAGCAAGCCGACGCTGGAATGCGGCCCGGTGGCGCTGGATCTGGCCGCGCAGACGGTCAGCGTCAACGGCGCCAACGTCGACCTGACCAGCTACGAGTACAAGGTGCTCGAATACTTGATGATGCATGCGGGCGAGTTGGTATCGAAGGCCGACCTCACCGAGCACATCTACCAGCAGGATTTCGACCGCGACTCCAACGTGCTCGAAGTGTTCATCGGCCGCCTGCGCAAGAAGCTCGATGCCGACGGCGCGCTCAAGCCGATCGAAACCGTGCGCGGCCGCGGCTATCGCTTCGCCATCGCACGCACCAACGAAGGCTGAGCTCGCAATGACGGTGAGCGCCGGCCTGCAACTTCCGTAGGCTCTGCCGTCATGCCGCATCACTCCCGAATCCCCGTCCAACATGGCTAGCGCGGTCTGGCGACCACGCTCGCTGGCCACGCGGCAATTGCTGGCGGCCACGCTGGGCCTGCTGGCGTTCCTGGCATTGGTCGGTTACGCGCTGGATCGCGCCTTCGTCGATACCGCCGAAAGCAACCTGCGCCAGCGACTCGAAAGCTACGCGATGGCCTATGCCGGCGATACCGACTTCGACCGTGCCGGCGACATCGTGCCGCCGTACATCTCGCCCGACCCGCGTTTCGATCGCCCCGGCAGCGGTCTGTACGCCGCGATCGTGCTGCCCAATGGCCGCTGGGATTCGATGTCCACCCAGGGTCCGCGCCTGCCACCGACCGGCATGCTGGTGCCGGCGCAGCAGGATTTCGTCGGGCCGCTGCCCATCACCCAGCTCGGCGGCACGCAAGGCGAGGTGTATCGCTTTGGTGAAGGTTTCATCTGGGCCGAGCGCGGTCCGCAGGCGGAATTCCAGTACACGGTGTACGTGATGGAAGACACGCGGCCGCTGCAGGCGCAGATCACCGTGTTCCGGCGCGCGCTGTGGAGTTACCTCAGTGGTGCGGGCTTGCTGCTTTTGTTGTTGCAGATGCTGACCCTGCGCTGGAGCCTGTGGCCGTTGCGGCGCGTCATCGCCGAACTCAAGCGCGTGCAGCGCGGGGCCGCGGCGCGCATGACCGAACGCCACCCGCGCGAACTCGAACCGCTGACCGGCAGCATCAATGCCTTCATCGAGAGCGAACGCGAGAACCTCGACCGCCAGCGCAACACCCTGGCCGATCTCGCCCACAGCCTGAAGACGCCGCTGGCGGTGCTGCGCACGCGGCTCGACAGCGGCGCGCCAGAGCAGGAACTGCGTGAGGAAGTCGATACGCAGTTGCGGCGCATGAACAGCCTGGTGTCGTACCAGTTGACGCGCGCGGCGTCGGGTGGACACGCCCTGTTCGCCGCGCCGATCGAGATCGAGTCGCACGCGGAGCAGATCGTGCGCGGGCTGGAGAAGATCTACGCGGCCAAAGGCGTGATCTGCGAGTTCGAGATCGACGCCGATGCGCGCTTCCACGGCGAGCCGGGCGACCTGCAGGAACTACTCGGCAACCTGCTGGAAAATGCCTTCAAGTGGGCGCAGTCGCGCGTGCTGCTGACCGCCAAACAGGGCGAAGCGGCGACCAAGCGGCGCGCCGGATTATTCCTGGCGGTGGACGACGACGGCCCCGGCATCCCGCAGGAACGCGTGGCCGGCCTGCTGCAACGCGGCGTGCGCGGCGACGAGCGCGTGCAGGGCCACGGCATCGGCCTGTCGATCGTGCAGGACATCGTGCACGGCTATCGCGGCGAGCTGCAGGTCAATCCTTCGCCGGAGTTGGGCGGGGCACGCTTCGAGATCCGGTTGCCCCCGGGGTTGTAGGTGCAACTTCAGCCGCGAACTCTTGGCATTGGCTGCCGTAGGTGCGAATTCATTCGCACGCTTTGATCTTCGGACAGAGCGTGCGAATAAATTCGTGCCCCGCAAGCGCGTGCTTTTCGTAGGAACAACTTCAGCCGCGAGCTCTTGGCATTGGCTGTCGTAGGTGCGAATTCATTCGCACGCTTTTGATCTTCGGGCAGAGCGTGCGAATAAATTCGTGCCCCGCAAGCGCGTGCTTTTCGTAGGAACAAC
>JBBJNO010000068.1:4241-10371 GCA_037720875.1 Luteimonas sp.
GGTGCGAATTCATTCGCACGCTTTTGATCTTCGGGCAGAGCGTGCGAATAAATTCCCACCTACATTTCTTCAGCCGCGAGCTCTTGGCATTGGCTGTCGTAGGTGCGAATTCATTCGCACGCTTTTGATCTTCGGGCAGAGCGTGCGAATAAATTCGTGCCCCGCAAGCGCGTGCTTTTCGTAGGAACAACTTCAGCCGCGAACTCTTTGCATTGGCTGTCGTAGGTGCGAATTCATTCGCACGCGTTTGATCTTCGGACAGAGCGTGCGAATAAATTCCCACCTGCATGTCAAGAGCAGGAGCTCGCGGCTGAAGCCGCTCCTACAAGGGAAATGGAGACGCGCCGTAGAAACGCCGCAGATGCATGGCCACCTCCGGCATCGTCTCGCGCAGCAACTCCGGCATCGAGAAGTGATACTCGCTGCACACCGCGAAGAATTCCTCCGGCGCTTCCGCCGCATACGGGTTGATGCCGGTGCCAACGGCCGCGATGACAAGCGCCAGCACCAGGCGGTGCTCGAATGGCACATCGAACGATACCGTCACCCATGCCGACCACCACATGAGCATGGCAACAAGCATTGCCAGGATTGGCGGCGGAATCTTTAGTTCCAGGAAACCCATGCGCTTGTTTCAGGATGACGCTTCACGAGGCGTCAGAGGGTTCAAGAGGCTTCAGCCTGACCTTGGCGTATCCGCGAGGCTACGGTGGGTGCCATCTCTTGAGCCGTAACGCCGAGCAGCCGTCTTCGTCGCGAACTGAAAGTCCGAACCAAGTCCGCGCGGAGCAGCGGAGTTAGCGGAACATCCCCGGCAAAAAACTATGCCAGCGCGGACCATGCGTGCGGGTGTTGTCGCCGCCGCGCACCGTGGTGGGCTGCTTGGCCCGTTTGGCCGGAGTGACGATGCGCGTGGCAGCGGGTTTGGCGCCGTTCTGGTCTTCGGCTTCTGCCGACGGGCAGGTACCTTCCTCGCCATTGGCGCTCTGCATGCGGACATCGCGGGCCACGACGGTGGTGCTGGCGCAGAACAGTACGAAGCACAGGCTGAGTCGCAACATGACGAGGTTCCGAAAGGGGGCCAGCGCGCCGGCCGGCCGGCGTTGCAGGGGGCGAATGATAGCTTGGATGCCGCGGGGCCGCTGAAGGTTGCATGCTGCGGCGCAGCAGATGCAGGCGGTGTCCGCAAGCCTCGGCCGTTCGCGGATAATTTCGCGATGCCGCCGCTCGCACAGTCGATCCTCGTCCTCATCGCCGCTTATCTCATCGGCTCGATCAGCGGCGGCCTGGTGCTCGGCCGCTTTCGCGGCGTTCGTGAGCAAGGCAGCGGCAATGCCGGCCACGCCAATGCGTTGCGCACGCAGGGGCTGAAGTTCGCGCTGGGCGTGGTGCTGAGCGATGTCGGCAAGGGCGTGCTGGCGGCGTGGCTGGGACGACAGTTCGCGCCGTTGGATGGCGTGTTCGATGTAGGGGCGCACGGCTATGCCGCCACCTTCGCCGCGATGCTGGGCCATGTGTGGCCGCTCTGGCACGGCTTCCGTGGCGGCGAGGGCGCGGCTACGCTGGTTGGCGGCTTGCTGGTGATGTGGCCGTGGGCGCTGCCGGTGATGCTGGTGGTGGGGGCGGCGACGGTGTTGACCACAGGCTACGTCGGGCTCGCCACCGTGCTGGCGGGACTGAGCCTGCCGTTGCTGGCGGGCTGGAGCGATGCGAGCACGGCACGCTGGGTCTTCGTCATCGCGGCTGCGTTGCTGTTGCTGTTCACGCATCGCCACTACCTGCTGCGCATGCGCCGCGGCGGCGAGGCGCGCTTTGAACGTGCGCGGTTGCTGCATCGCCTGCGGCGCGGATCGCGGTGAACGAGCGCGAATTGCTGGTGCGCCTGATCGCCGGGCCGGTGTCGGGCGATGTGCTTGCGCGGGAGTCCGGACAAACCCGCGCGGCGATCTGGAAGAACATCGAAACCTTGCGCGCGTCCGGCGTCCAGATCGATGCGCAGGCGGGACGCGGTTATGTCTTGCAGCAGCATGTCGATCTGCTCGACGGCGTTGCCATCGCCGATGCCTTGCCCGATGGTGTGCGCACGCAGCTCGCGTCGCTGGACATCGAGTGGACGCTCGACTCGACCAGCAGCGCCCTGTTGCGGACGATGACACCGCCGTGCTGCTGGCGGAACATCAAACCGGCGGGCGTGGCCGCCGTGGCCGCGCGTGGACGTCGCCGCTTGCGGCCAACCTGTACCTGTCGATGGCGCGCTATTTCAGCGGCGGCTTGGCGCGCCTGGGTGGCCTGAGCCTGGTCGCGGGCGTGGCGGTTGCCGAAGCACTGCATGCCATCGGCTACACCGGCACGCGCTTGAAGTGGCCCAACGACGTGCTGATCGGCACACGCAAGCTCGGCGGCATCCTGATCGAGGGTGGCGGCGAACATGCGGGACCGGTGCGTGCGGTCATCGGCATCGGCCTCAATGTGCGTATGCCGCGTGCAGTTTCCGCGGACATCGACCAGCCCTGGATCGATCTCGCCGCGATCGATGCACCGCTGCCGTCACGCAACGCGCTCGCATCTTGTCTGCTCATGCATCTACTGGCCGCGCTGGAGACGTTCGATCGCGACGGCCTCGCACCCTTCTTGCCGCGCTATGCCGCGATGGATGGACTCGCCGGACGCACCATCGCCGTGCAGGGTGCGGAGGGCGTGCATGTCGGCACGGCGCTGGGCATCGCCGACGATGGCGCACTGCGGGTAGGCTTGGCCAATGGCGAACGCATCTTCCATTCCGGCGATGTCAGCGTGAGGCCGCAATGACTGTGCGCTGGCTGTTCGATCTAGGCAACACGCGGCTGAAATACGCGTCGCCGGGTGCGGATGGGCAGCTGGGCGAGCTTATTGCATTGCCGTGGCGCGACAGTGACATCGCTGCGATGCTGTCCGATACCTCCATCGCCGGCGATGTCGCGTACGTGTCGAGCGTTGCTTCGAGTGAAGTCACGGTTGCACTGCTGGACGCATTGACGCAACGCTTCAAGCGCATTTCGATCGCACGCACACAGCACGCGTTCGCCGGTGTGCGCATCGCCTACGACAATCCCGCTGCGCTCGGCGTCGACCGGTTTCTTGCGCTGATTGGTGCGCATGCGCGCGGCTCGGGTGCGGCGTTGATCGTCGGCGTCGGCACGGCCCTGACCATCGACCTGCTGGATGCCGATGGCAGGCATCACGGCGGCCGCATCGCGCCATCGCCCACCCTGATGCGCGAGGCCTTGCACCAGCGCGCCGCGCAGTTACCGCCGAGCGGAGGGACGTACCGCGAGTTCGCGGGCGACACCACGGCGGCATTGGCGTCGGGATGCGAGGGTGCGGCACTGGCGTTGATCGAGCGCAGTGTCACCGCTGCGCAAACAGCAATCGGCGTCACGCCGGCTGTGTTGCTGCACGGCGGCGGCGCACGCGAGTTGCTGCCGCATCTGCCGCATGGCGAGTTTGTCCCGACGCTGGTACTGGAAGGGCTTGCGGAGTGGGCGGCGGCGGAACATGTCGAATGACGCAACCCACCGCATAGAATTGCCGCATGTTCGTCCGCGCCCTCATCGTCCTTCTCGTCGCCCTCAATCTGGGTGTCGCCGCATGGTGGATATTGCAATCCGAACCGGCGTCTCCGGCACCAGCCGCGCAACCACCCGGAATTGCGCGGTTGCAACTGTTGCGCGAGAGGCAATCGCCGCTCGCATCGCTGCCACCAGTGGCGCCAACGGTGGCAACGACGGCAACGACGGCAACGACGGCAACGGGCGCAACGCCGGAAATGGCCCCCGCAACGCCGCCGGCAACCCCGCAATGCTTCACCCTCGGCCCATTCGCAAATGACGCTGCACTGCGCGCCGCGAGCCTCCGTCTGCAACCGCAAGTGCTGCGTCTGCGCGTGCGTTCGGCAACGACGACGCCTGCGCGTGGATACAACGTCGTGCTGCCGCCACTGGCATCCCGCGAACTCGCACAGGCAACCGCCGCGCGTCTCGTCGCCGCGGGTTTCAGCGATCTGCTGGTGATCAACGACGGCCCGGACACCAACGGCATCGCCCTGGGCCGGTACGGCTCGCAGGAAGCCGCCACCCGTCATCAGACGGCTTTGCAGGCTGCGGGATTCGCTGTGCAATTGCGCCCGATCGGCGGCGGGGTGGTAGAGCAATGGCTGGATCTGCAAGCGCGCGAAGGATTCGATATCGCCGCAGCGCGCGTCCGCAGCGGTGCGGCTCGGCAGCAAGCCATCGAGTGTGCAAGTTTGGGTTAGCGAAGTGCGCGATGGTGCGTTGGCAAGCGCGGATTTTCGCGCCTGCGATCCTCCGCGCTAGAATGCGCGGGCAGTTCCAGCGCAAGGCTTCGCTACCAGAGCGATCGCCATCACACCCACGCCGGCATAGCTCAGTTGGTAGAGCAACCGCCTTGTAAGCGGTAGGTCCCCAGTTCGAATCCGGGTGCCGGCACCACATACCGGTTTCAGGCCATCCCGCCACAACCCGGAACACCACGCAAACCCGCCTAATACGCGGGTTTTTTGTTGCCTAACGTCTTTTGCCGTCCCATTGCATCCGGCCGCGCGCTGGGGCAAGATTTGGGGCAAGTCGAAACGATGTTGGAACGGGAAAATCAGTTGCCCCAACCTGAGCTGCCAAACCGGCTGACCGATGCGATGTTGTGCGAGGCTTCACCGCGTGCGAAATCGTTTCGGTTGTTGATGGTGGCGGCCTGTACCTGGAGGTCATGCCGACCGGCGCCCGCTACTGGCGCCTGAAGTATCGGCATGCACAAAAGAGCGGCGGCTGTCTCTGGGCGTCTTTCCGGCGGTCACATTGGATGCGGCGCGCGAAGCCCGCGACGATGCCCGGCAGTTGCTCGCTTCTGGTCACGATCCGATGGCCTATCGCCGTGCCGTCGAATGCGGCGCATCGGGTGCGAAGTTCCTGTTGTCGTGGGGCGACGATGCAAGCCTGACCATTCAAGCCGAGGGTCAAGGCGTGCGGTTATCGGCGCCTCGCGTGGGCGCATTGCGCGCGTTCCTGGCCGCATCCGAGGATTGAACAATGCCCGGCTTGACCAATACCGCCATCGCCAACGCCAAACCCACGGGCAAGGCATATCGCCTGTTTGATAGTGCCGGCCTGTATGTCGAGGTGACACCGGGAGGGGCGAAGTATTGGCGTCTGAAATATCGCCATGCCGGCAAGGAAAAGAGGCTGTCTCTGGGCGTCTATCCCGAAGTCACGCTAGCCGAGGCCCGCCAGCGGCGAGACAAGACGCGCGCTGTCATCCGTGACGGCCGCGACCCATCCGCTGACCGCCGCAGCGAACGCCTGCAAGCGAAGCTGTCAGCGGACAACAGCTTCGAGGCCATCGCCCGCGAATGGCTGGCATCGCAGAAAAAGAAACTGGCGGCGATCACCCATGACAAGGCCGTGCGGACATTGGAGGCGATGGTATTTCCGTGGCTGGGCGCGCGGCCGATTGCCGAGATAAGCCCGCCCGAATTGCTGGCCCTGCTGAAACG
This sequence comes from Luteimonas sp., assembly GCA_037720875.1. Taxonomy (GTDB): domain Bacteria; phylum Pseudomonadota; class Gammaproteobacteria; order Xanthomonadales; family Xanthomonadaceae; genus JALYOU01. Next base: position 9,787 of record JBBJNO010000068.1, read on the forward strand.
CATCGAAGGGCGCGGCGCACACGAAACCGCGCACCGGGTAAAGGCCCGCATCGGGCAGGTGTTCCGCTACGCCATCGCCCACGGCACCGCGACCCGCGACCCGTCCGCCGACTTGCGCGGAGCGCTGGCGCCGGTCGTGTCCAAGTCGCACGCGGCCATCACAGACCCGGCCAAGGTGGGCGAGTTGTTGCGCGCGCTGGATGCGTACGAAGGTCAATTCCCGACCCGCTGCGCGTTGCGTCTGGCGCCGCTGCTGTTCGTGCGGCCGGGCGAGTTGCGGCATGCGGAGTGGGCGGAGTTTGATCTGGACGCGGCCGAATGGCGCATCCCCGCGCACAAGATGAAGATGCGCGAGGCGCACGTCGTCCCGCTGGCGTCGCAAGCCGTGGCCATCCTGCGTGAATTGAAACCGTTAACCGGACGCGGGCGTTATCTGTTCCCGTCGCTGCGCAGTCCGCTGGAGCCGATGAGCTTGAACACGGTCAACGCAGCGTTGCGCCGGCTGGGCTATGACAAGGACACGATGACTGGCCATGGCTTCCGCGCGATGGCATCCACGCGCTTGAATGAAATGGGCTGGGCGCC
>JBBJNO010000069.1:0-10364 GCA_037720875.1 Luteimonas sp.
GGCATCTGCTGCAGCACTTCGCGCATCGCCGGCATCTCGATTTCGCTCATCTTGACGGTGGGCTTGTCGGCGGCCTGGGCCTGGGTCGGTCGCTGGCCGTAGGGGAACGGGCCGAGTACTTCCAGCGATACGGTACTGGCCGTCGTCGGCTTTTTGCCGGTACCGTTCTCGACGACCCGGTACTGCACGCCACTTGGAAGGGTTTTCACACCAGCGGCAGCCTTGTTCTGCGCCAGATACTGGTCGCTTTTGGTCTTGTTCTCGCGCGAAGCCTTGTCGAAGGCGGCCTTGTTGGTCGCAGCCTTGGCTTGCTGGCGCTTCTGGAAGGCTTCGATGGCCGGACGCAGCTGATCGGCGGAAACCGCGGGCGGCTTCTTGGCGATACCGTCCTGGACGGCCTTGACCAGTGTGTTGACGTCGACCGGCTCGCCGCTTTCGGCCAGGCCGCGGGCGAAGTCGTAGCCGAAGGCATAGCTCAGCTTGCCCTTTTCGGAGGTCGTGTCCTGCGCAACGGCGATGCCGGCAGTCAGGGTGATGGCCGCGAGAGCGGCGGCAAGCAAACGCAACTTCATGCAGCGATACTCCAGTGTGTGAGTGCCAAGAATGGCAAGGGGCGGTCAGACCGCCCCAGTGGACGCGATAGGATAGCCGGGCGGTGGCTTAACTGCCACTGACGACTGTGCCCTTCCGACCCGCCTGCGGCCCGCAAGTTCCGTGCCCAGCGCCGGGTTTCAGCGATCGATTGCGAGGATTCATGTCCGATTCGCCATTGCAGACCAACGACCGCGACGCGGTGCGTGTCATCACGGTCAACCGGCCGGAAAAACTGAATGCCCTCAACGCCGCGACGCTGGATGCGCTGCACGTCGCATTCGATGCAGCCGCTGACGATCCTGCCATCCGCGCCGTCGTCTTGACCGGATCCGGCCCGAAGGCGTTCGTCGCCGGTGCCGACATCTCGGAAATGTCCGGCCTGAGCGCGGTGGAAGGCCGTGATTTCTCATTGCGCGGCCAGCGCATGATGCGGCGTGTGGAGAAGATGCCGAAGCCGGTGATCGCGATGGTCAACGGATTCGCGTTTGGTGGCGGACTGGAGCTGGCGATGTGCTGCCACCTGCGCATCGCCGCGGACACCGCGAAGCTGGGTCAGCCAGAAATCAATCTCGGTCTGATCCCGGGGTTTGGCGGGTCGCAGCGCTTGTTGCGGCTGGCGGGTCGCGCGGCCACGCTCGAATTGTGTTTGACCGGCGCGCCGATCGATGCGGCGCGCGCGTTGCAACTGGGCATCGTCAATCGCGTAGTGCCTGCCGGGGAGTTGGAAGCCGAGACGATGAGGCTGGCGCAACAACTGGCCAATGCCGCGCCGCTGGCACTGCGCGGCATGCTGGACTGCGTCAATATCGGCGGCGAATGCGGCATCGAGGAAGGCCTGGAGTACGAGTCGGCGCAATTCGGCCTGGTGTTTTCGACCGAGGACATGCGCGAAGGCACGCGCGCGTTCCTCGACAAGCGCAAACCGGATTTCAAGGGGCGCTGATCGGATGGCGATTCCGGTGTTCCCGCGCTGCGAGTGCACCGATTGCAACCTTGTGGACGTTTCGGTGTACGAGATTTTCCAGGCCGTGTCCGTCGGCGACCTTGATCGCGCGATCGACGCCGGTTTGCTGCGCTGGAACGGATGCATCGCTTGCGCCATTGCCGACGGGTTGTGCCATTCGGATGTCGAGCGTGCCCTCGCCGCGCGTGACGCACGCATCGCCGCGCTGGCCACACGCGAGCGCTATGGCGCGCGGATGCGACGCGTCCAGCGCCGCATCCAGCAACGCGACGCCAGGCGATCGGTGATTGATTCAACATCGACCTCATCCCTGCCCTCCGCAGCCGCCGAGGCCCTGGCGCGCGCCAAGGCCAAAGCTGCCGGTCGCGCATGAAGGCAAATTGGATTCTTTTGTGGGTGCGAATTCATTCGCACGCTTTTACTTTCCCGGTGAAGCGCGCGAATGAATTCGCGACCACAAGAAAGCCTTGAGGACCGAGACGCATGACGCGCCGGGCCACCAGGATGACGCGCGCCGAAATCGTCGAAGCATTCTCGCGACTGGCCGAACTCAACCCTCATCCGAAAACCGAACTCGAATACGCATCACCCTTCGAGTTGCTGGTCGCCGTGATCCTGTCGGCGCAGGCGACCGATGTCAGCGTCAACAAGGCCACGCGCCGCTTGTTTCAGGTCGCCAACACGCCCCTGCAGATCGTGGCCCTCGGCGAGGAGGGATTGAAGCGCTACATCGCCAGTATCGGCCTGTTCAACGCGAAGGCGGCAAACGTGGTGGCGATGAGCAGGCAATTGATCGAGGAGCATCGCGGCGCTGTGCCGCGGACGCGTGCCGAGCTGGAAGCCCTGCCCGGCGTCGGCCGCAAGACCGCCAATGTCGTCCTCAACACCGCGTTCGGCGAACCGACCATCGCGGTGGACACGCATATCTTTCGCGTCGCTAACCGCACCGGCCTGGCGCTGGGCAAGGATGTACGCGCCGTCGAAGATGCCCTGCTCAAGCGCGTGCCCGAAGAGTTCATGCAGCACGCCCATCACTGGTTGATCCTGCATGGGCGTTACGTCTGCAAGGCGCGCAAGCCCGATTGTCCGCACTGCATTATTCGCGATTTGTGCCGTTATCCCGACAAGACTCCCACCGAGCCGACATAGTCGTCTCGCATGCGGAACCTCAACAAAAGAACACCTTCGGCCTCAAAGCCGAAGGTGTTCTTAGAGCAGGAACAGGTTGCCTAGAAGCTGAATTGCGTGCGCAGAGCGTACTGCCCGGTTTCGTCACGGGTGAACTCGTTGTCGCCGCGCGTGTAGTTGAACATGAAGCGCACGTTTGGATTGAAGTAATAGTTCAAGCCCAGCGTGGTCGCGCTGACTTCGAGGTTGTTGACGTCCTTGTTCTCGATGGTGTCGTAGCGCGCCGTGAGTTCCCATGCGCCGCCTTCCCCTTCGGGTTTGGCCGATCCGAACACGCCATTTCCCGCCTTGTAGGGCTTGTGTTCGCCCGTGATCATCCAGCTACCCATCACGTAGAACGTATCGACGTCCTGATCGCCACCCAGTGGACGCTCGAACGTGGCGCGGGCGTATTCGGATTGAAAAAAGACCGGACCGAAAGCGCCCGCAGCTTCCACACCCACCGTCCCGATCGAATCGCCGCTGGCGCCCGTGGTGGTGGCGATGGTTTGCGATGGGCCGCGACGACCTGCATACGCGACGGCCGCGACCATGTTGGGCGAACCCTGGTTGGCGTTTTCTGTACTGGCCGAGACACCGAAATGTAGCGTGCTGGTGCCCGTGTTGATCGGCGCATAAGTCACGCGTCCCGCCGCGCCCGTACCTTCGTTGCGTGGACCTGCCGCATCACGCAAGCTGAAGGCGGTGACACCGAATGAGTAGTTGTCGCCACCTTTCAGATAGCCGACGCCCTGACGGAACTGACGCCCGCCGTACAAGCCGCTGGCCGAAGAGAAGGGACGCTCCATCATGGTGATTTCATTGGAGCTGGTCAGCTCCTCCATGGAGCGGTATGGCTTGAACTGACCGATCGTGAACTTGCCGCCCAGTGCCGGCTTGGCGATATAGACATCGCGCAAGCCTTCCAGGTTGTTGCCGGCGGCAAAATCCTGCTCCATCTTGTATTCCCAGCCAAACGCCTTGCCTGCCAGCGTCAGCCGGGCGCGGCGGAAGTCGGTAGTGCCTGTTGTCGCTGCGATGTCGCGATCAAATGCGTAGGCATCAAAGTGGATGCGGCCGCCGACCGAGGCCTCGAACTTTTTATCGGCGGACGTGATCTTGATGCCGCCCTTGGTCTCGACCTTCGGTGACTCGGCCGCCATCTTGTCCAGATTTTCCTGCGTGCCGACATTGATGTCGGACTGTGCATCGGTACGCTCCTCCAAGATGGATACCTGGGCCTGTAAGGCTTCGATCTGCGCTTTGAGCGCCGCAAGTTCCTCGGCACTGACACCGCTTTGAGCGGACGCGGTGAAAGCGATACTGCTGCCGAGGACGACGGCAATGGCGGTGGCCAACATTGAAGAACGCATGAATCAACTCCTCTAGGGTGGAAATGGCGTGATTGATGGAAAGAACCGCAGACTTGTCCGGCGACCCTTGCTGCACGTCGTCATTTGACAGGGGTTTCATTGCAATTTTGTGTCGCTTTGACGCTTTCCTGACAACGCGACATACCCTCCAACGCAGTCGGCACGCTTGACATAGGCGCAACACCGTAACGTGACTGTCATATCGCTAACACGGAATTGTCACTCAGTATCCGTGGAATGCACCTCACGGCGGATCATTCTCCGCATTCGGCAGGAAAATCATGAATACCGTTATCAAACTCCGCATCGCCGCACTCGCCCTGGGATGCAGCTTCACCATCAATGCGCACGCTGCCGACGTCACCGGTGCCGGCGCCTCATTCGTTTATCCGGTCATGTCCAAGTGGTCTTCCGATTACGCCAAGTCGACGAACAAAAAGGTCAACTATCAGTCGATCGGATCCGGCGGCGGCATCGCCCAGATCAAGGCTCGTACGGTCGATTTCGGTTCGTCCGACGCCCCGCTCAAATCTGATGAACTCGCCAAATTCGGCCTGGCGCAGTTCCCGTCGGTGATCGGCGGCGTGGTACCCGTGGTCAACGTGCCGGGCCTCAAGGCGGGCGCGATGAAGCTGGATGGCGAAACGCTTGCCAACATCTTCCTCGGCAAGATCAAGATGTGGAACGATCCGGCCATCATCGCGCTCAACGGCGGTATCAGCCTGCCGGCCAAGAAGATCATCGTCGTGCATCGTTCCGACAGTTCCGGCACGACCTTTAATTTCGTCAATTACCTGTCCAAGGTCAATGGCGAGTGGAAATCCACGGTCGGCGAAGGCACCACCGTGAAGTGGCCACTCGGCATCGGCGGCAAGGGCAATGAAGGCGTCGCCGCCTACGTCAAGCAGATCACCGGCGGCATCGGCTACGTGGAGCTCTCGTACGCATTGCAGAACAAGATGGCCTATTCGCGCCTGAAGAATGCCGCCGGCAACTTCGTCAATCCCAGCGATGACACCTTCGCTGCGGCCGCCGCCAATGCCAAATGGGCCGACGCCAAGGATTTCTACCTGGTGATGACCAACGCGCCCGGCGAGAACTCCTGGCCGATCACCGCCACCAACTTCATCCTCATGTACAAGCAGCCGAAGAAAGCCGAAGGCGCCAAGGCTGCCAAGGAATTCTTCAAGTGGGTTTACGCCAACGGCGACGCCCAGGCCAAGGCGCTGGATTACGTGCCGTTGCCCGATGCGCTGGTGCAGCAGATTGAGGCGTACTGGTCGAAGAACATGAATTACTAAAGCACTTCAGAGACCACGTAACCCCCTCTTTGCGCGGGCCTGCCCGCGCATTTTTTTGGGTCGGTTTCGCCGGTAGTCCCGCGCAGGCACGACACCCGTGCCGCGCGCAATCTTCCGCAGTGGTATTGCTGCGATCTGGAACAGCACGGGCGCAGGTTCGCGCCTGCGCGGGAATGACGTGGAAAAAGTCAATCCGCCGGAGTATCGGGCCCAGGCCAAGGCGCTCCAACTCCGATGTCATCGAGATGTAACAAAAACATCATTTCATGGTGGGGCCTTGCCGGCAGCATGCCGGTATTCGCCCTGACGGGAGTCCCGCATGAACATCCACTCGACACGCCTCGCTGCTGTCGCACTTTCCGCGTCGCTGGCCCTGTGTGCCTGCAAGGGCGCGAACGATGCGCCGCCAGCCTCCGGCACCGATGCCTCGCCAGCGACGACTGACGCGGCCTCCGCCAGCGGCGACAGGGTCACTGCCACCATCACCGGCGCGGGCGCGTCCTTCATTTTTCCGCTGATGTCGAAGTGGTCTGCCGACTACAACCAGGCCACCGGCGCCAAGATCAATTACCAGTCGATCGGTTCGGGCGGTGGCATCGCGCAGATCAAGGCGGCGACAGTCGATTTCGGATCGTCGGACAAACCGCTGGATTCCGCCGAACTCGCGGCGGCTGGTCTCGGCCAGTTCCCATCGGTCATCGGCGGCGTCGTGCCGGTGGTCAATCTTGATGGCATCGCACCGGGGCAATTGAAGCTCACCGGTCCGCTGCTTGCAGATCTGTTCCTCGGAAAGATCAAGACCTGGAACGATCCGGCAATCACCGCACTCAATCCCGGCGTCACGTTGCCGGCGACCACGATCAATATCGTGCACCGCTCCGACGGTTCCGGCACCACCTTCAACTTCGCCAATTACCTGTCGAAGGTCAGCCCGGAGTGGAAGACGAAGGCCGGCGAAGGCACCACGGTGAACTGGCCGGTCGGGATTGGCGGCAAGGGCAACGAAGGTGTCGCCGCGTACGTGCGCCAGGTGAAGGGGTCGATCGGCTACGTCGAGCTGGCCTACGCCGCGCAGAACAAAATGTCGCATACCGCGATGCAGAACGCAGCCGGCACCTTCGTGCAGCCGAGTCGCGAATCCTTCGCTGCCGCCGCTGCCAGTGCCGACTGGGCCAATGCCAAGGACTTCAACCTGGTCATCACGAATGCGTCGGGTGTCGATGCGTGGCCCATCACCGCGACCAACTTCATCCTCATGCACAAGCAGCCGAAGAACGCCGAAAGCGCCAAGGCGGCAAAGGATTTCTTCGCTTGGGCCTACGCCAACGGCAAGACGCAGGCGGAGACACTGGACTACGTGCCGCTGCCACCGGAATTGGTGACACAGGTAGAAGCCTATTGGGCGAGTGAATTCAAGTGACGTTCTGGCCGGCGCGCAGCGCCGTTTTGCCAGAACGTCATCCCCGCGAAGGCGGGGATCCACGCGCTTTGCCAATCTCCGCGCGCAGCGCCGCTTTGCCAGAATGTCATCCCCGCGAAGGCGGGGATCCAGAGACTTTGCGTGACCCGCGCTTAACGCGGCTGTGTCAATCCTTCATCCCTCGCGCAGGCGGGGATCCGCGGGTTTTACCGGATCAACAAGAACAGCAAAGTCACTGGATCCCCGCCTACGCGGCGATGACGAGCTAAGAAGATCGCATGAACACCATCGCCCTGCCCCATCCGACCTCCGACCAGCGCACGCACCGCGACGCGCGCAACGATCGCCTGTTCCGCTGGGTGATGGGGGCGGCTGGATTGTTCGTCTTGCTGTCGCTGGTGGGCGTGGCGCTTTCGATGTTGTGGGGCGGCCGCGAGGCGCTGCAGGAATTCGGGCTGGGGTTTTTCACCAGCAGTGAATGGGATGTCAATGGTCGCAAGTTCGGCGCCGTGGTGCCGATCTTCGGCACGATCGTCACCGCGACCATCGCCATGGTCATCGCGGTACCGATCAGTTTTGGCATCGCGTTGTTCCTGACCGAAGTGGCGCCCGCATGGATGCGCGGTTCGATCGGCATGGCCATCGAGTTGCTGGCCGGCATTCCGTCGATCATCTACGGCATGTGGGGCTTGTTCGTGCTCGCGCCTAAGCTGAGCGAACACGTGTATCCATGGATCGACACGCACCTGGGTCCGATTCCGCTGATCGGCAAGCTTTTTTCCGGCCCTCCGCTCGGCATCGGCCTGCTCACCGCGGGTATCGTGCTGGCGATCATGGTGATCCCGTTCGTGTCGTCGGTGATGCGCGAAGTGTTCCTGACCGTGCCCGGCCGCCTGAAGGAATCCGCATACGCGCTGGGTTCGACGCGCTGGGAAGTGGCCTGGGACGTGGTGCTGCCGTACACGCGTTCGGCCGTGATCGGCGGCATCTTCCTCGGCTTGGGCCGCGCGCTTGGCGAAACCATGGCGGTGACGTTCGTCATCGGCAACGCCTACCAGATTTCCGCGGCATTGCTCGAACCCGGCACCTCCATCGCATCGACGATTGCCAATGAATTCGCCGAGGCTACCGACCCGCTGCATCGCGGCTCGCTGCTCGCACTCGGCTTCGTGTTGTTCCTGCTGACGTTCGTGGTGCTGGCGATCGCACGCCTGATGTTGCGGCAGCTGTCCAAGCGTGAGGGCAACTGATGTCCCTACCTTCTTTTGGCGTGTCGCTTTATGGTTGGCGCAGGGCCAAGAACGCGATCGCGTTGACGCTGTCGGTCGCGGCCGCGATCTTCGGCATCTTCTGGCTGGTGTGGATCCTGTGGACGGTCGTCACCCAGGGGTTGAGCGCGCTCAACCTCGACCTGTTCACCATGATGACGCCGCCGCCCGACGAGCGCGGCGGTTTGCTCAACGCGATCTTCGGCAGCGTCGTCATCAGCCTGCTGGCGCTGATGATGGGCACGCCGATCGGGATCGCGGCAGGCACGTTCCTCGCGGAATACTCCAACAAGCACTGGCTCGGCGAAACCATTCGTTTCGTCAACGACATCCTGTTGTCTGCGCCGTCGATCGTGCTGGGGTTGTTTGTCTACACAATCATGGTCACGCAGATGGGGCATTACTCGGCCTGGGCGGGTGCGGTGGCACTAGCCTTCATCGCGCTGCCGGTGATCGTGCGCACCACCGACGAGATGCTGCGGCTGGTGCCGACGCAGATGCGTGAAGCCGCGTTGTCGCTGGGCGTGCCGCAGTGGAAGGTCACCACACAAGTGCTGATGCGTTCGGCGCGGCCGGGCATCGTCACCGGCATCCTGCTGGCGCTGGCGCGCATCAGCGGCGAGACCGCGCCGTTGCTGTTCACTGCGTTCAACAACCAGTTCTGGAGCACCGACCTGAACCAGTCGATGGCCAACCTGCCAATGGTGATCTTCCAGTACGCGATGAGTCCGTACGACTCCTGGAATGCGCTGGCCTGGGCTGGCGCGCTGATCGTGACGGCGCTGGTGCTGGTGTTGAGCGTGGCCGCGCGCACCATCCTGCTGCGCAACAAGATCCAACATGACTAATCCTGCACGACCAAGCCAACATGACCGCAGCCGACATGCACTTCATCGACCCACGTCATCTCCTCGATCGAGACACACCATGAATGATTCCGCCTTCAACATCGCCGTACCTGCGCGCGATGTGGCGAACACCACCAACAGCCCGGCGAAACTGGCCGCGCGCGGACTCAACTTTCATTACGGGGATTTCCTCGCGGTCAAGAACGTCACCATGGACGTGCCGGAAAAACGCGTGACCGCGCTGATCGGGCCGTCAGGTTGCGGCAAGTCGACGTTGCTGCGCATTTTCAATCGCATCTATTCTTTGTACCCAAAACAGGTGGCAACCGGCGAGGTGCTGCTGGACGGGCAGAACATCCTCGATGCCAAGTACCCGATGAACCGCCTGCGCAGCAAGATCGGCATGGTGTTCCAGAAGCCGGTGCCGTTCCCGATGACGATCTACGAAAACGTCGCCTATGGCATCCGCCACCACGAGCGCCTACAGAAGAAAGCGATGGACGAGCGGGTCGAGCTGGCATTGCGCCAGGCTGCACTATGGGAGGAAGCCAAGGATAAACTCGGCCAGAGCGCGCTCGGACTCTCGGGCGGGCAGCAGCAACGGCTCTGCATCGCGCGCGCGATCGCCCTCAAGCCCGACGTCGTGTTGCTGGACGAACCGACCTCGGCGCTGGATCCGATTTCCACCAGCAAGATCGAACAGTTGATTGACGACCTGAAGAAGGAATACACCATCCTCATCGTCACCCACAACATGCAGCAGGCCGCGCGCGTATCGGACTACACCGCCTTCATGTACCTGGGCGAGTTGATCGAGCACGGCGCCACCGAAACGATTTTCTCCAACCCATCGAAGAAACAGACCGAGGATTACATCACTGGACGCTTTGGCTGATGGAGGGCGTAAGAGATAGTGCTTTGGCGCGTCATTCCCGCGAAGGCGGGAACCCATGCCGGGAAACTCCCGCAGAACAGTCTTTGGCACTCTGAAAATCTGCATGCATGGGTTCCCGCCTTCGCGGGAATGACGAGCCAAAGCCAGACCTTTCTTGCCACCCGCCTCCAACCATCACCCCCGCCATCGCGTAGACCAAACGTCATTCAGCGCTGCCCCACCACGACCCACGGAATCCTCATGAACACGCAACCCCACGACCACATCGTCAAGAGCTACGACCAGGAGCAGGCCCGCCTGCACAACGAGATCCTGCGCATGGGCGAGATGGCCGTGTCGCAGCTCGAGGCCGCGCTGGATGTGGTCGACCGTCGCGACGACAAGGCCTCCGAACGCATCATCGCCAATGATGACGCCATCGACGCGCTGGAGCAGGAAGTCAGTCACGACGTCATGCGTCTCGCACTGCGCGGACCGATGGCCAGCGACCTGCGGGTGATTTTGTCGGCACTGCGGATCGCGTCGGACATCGAG
>JBBJNO010000313.1:0-2740 GCA_037720875.1 Luteimonas sp.
GCAACTGCGCATTGCCGGCGAGTTTCTCGACCTTCCCCGGCAGCAGCCCCAGGCACTGGGTTTTGCCTTCCTCGGAGGACTCGAACAGGATCTGCATGCCGACGCATATGCCGAGCAAGGGTTGCTGCAGCGCGCGAATCGTGTCCACGAGACCCAGCTCGCGCAGCCTGTGCATGGCCGCGCCGGCCGCGCCGACACCCGGCAGGATGACCCGATCGGCATTGCGGATGGCGTCCGGATCGCTGGTCAGCGGCGCATCTACCCCGAGTCGTCGCAACGCATGACGCACCGAACCGATGTTGGCGCCGCCTGCATCCACCAGGACGACGCGATTCACAGCGTGCCCTTGGTGCTTGGCAACTCGCTGCCCTCGCGCGCGACTGCCATCCGCAGTGCGCGCGCAACGGACTTGAAGCAGGCTTCGACCATGTGATGCGCGTTGTCGCCCTTGACGCCGAGGTGCAGGTTGATGCCGGCCGTCTCGCACAGCGAACGGAAGAAATGCGGCACCAGCTCGGTCGGCAATTCGCCGACACGTTCGCGCGGGAATGCGCCGTCGAAGACGAAATACGGCCGACCCGACAGATCGATGGCGACCGTCGCCAGTGCTTCGTCCATCGGCGCGGTAAAGCCGTATCGCGCGATGCCGCGCTTGTCGCCGACCGCCTGTTTCAACGCCTGCCCCAGCGCCAGCGCGCAATCCTCGACGGTGTGGTGCTCGTCGATCCGCAGGTCGCCGTCGCAGCGCAGCGTCAGCGCGAAGCCGCCGTGCTTGCCGAGTTGCTCGAGCATGTGATCGAAGTAACCCAGACCCGTGCTGACGATGGGATCGGCGACGCGATCCAGATCCAGTTCGACGCGAATCCTCGTTTCTTGCGTGTTGCGCTCGAGCGCGGCGCGGCGTGGCGCATCGGCGAGTGCATGCGCGATGTCGTCCCAGCTGAAATTGCCATTGAGCTTGAAACCGCGCACGCCAAGATTGCAGGCGAATTCGAGGTCGGTGTCGCGATCGCCAACCATCGCCGATTGCGCGCGGCTCCAGCCGTCGTCGCCGAGCCAGTGCCGCACCAGCCCGGTCGCGGGCTTTCGATTGGCCGACGGCGAATGCTCGAAGCTGTCGTCGATCAGGATTTCGTCGAAGCCAACACCCTGCGACTCGAAGATCTGCAACATCAGCGCGTGTGGGCCCTCGAAAGCGGCGCGCTGGAAGCTGTCGGTGCCGAGTCCGTCCTGGTTGCTGACCATGACGAACCGGTAACCAGCATCGCGCAGTCTGATCAGCGCCGGGATCGCGCCGGGTACCAGCCGCAGCTTCTCGTAGGCATCGATCTGGAAATCGATCGGCTCCTCGATCAGCGTGCCGTCGCGGTCGATGAACAGCACTTTCTTCATGCGGCAGCCCTCCGCGTGGCAAGCACGGCCAGCAGTGCTTCATTTTCCTCGCCGGTACCGATCGTGATCCGCAACGCATCGCCCAGTTGCGGCTGGCTGCGCATGTCGCGTACGACGATGCCGGCGGCCAGCAAGCGTTGCAGCGCGGCGTCCGTGTCGGCAAACCGCACCAGCAGGAAATTGCCCTGCGATGGATAGACGCGGCGAATGCCAGTCAATCCTCGCAACAATCGTTGCAGACGCTCTCGCCCTGACACGGTTTCGGCAATACGCATTGCAGTGCGTGCCACCGCATCGGGTTCGAGCGCGCGAAGCGCCAGTTGCACGCACGGCGAGGGCAACGGATAAGGCGCCTGGCAATTGCGCAATACCGCAACGAGTTGCGCATCGGCGATCAACGTACCGATCCTCGCGCCCGCCAGCGCATGCGCCTTGGACAAGGTACGCAATACCGCGACATTCGGCAGCGTGTCGACCAACGACACCGCAGAGGGCTGATCGCTGAATTCGCCGTAGGCCTCGTCGACGATCACCATGGCCCGGTCACGCAACCGTTCCGCAAGCACTGCAATGTCCGTCAAGCGCAGCGCCTGTCCGGTCGGGTTCGCCGGCGAACACAGGAACACAAGCTTGGCGTTTGACGCCAGCGCCGCGGTTCCTATCGCGTCGAGATCGACTGAAAAACCATCATTGCCATCGATCAGCGGAACCTCGACCAACGGCGCGTTCTGCAATCGTGCGCTGACCGCATACATGCCGAACACGGGTGGTGCGATCACGACCGCGTCCTTGCCTGGAATGCACAACGCGCGCACCAGCAGGTCGATGGCTTCATCACTGCCCCGCCCGACGAGCAGCTGTTCCGGAACCGCGCCATACAGTGTCGCCAATCGTTGACGCAGTTCCGCAGGCTGAGGATCGGGATAACGATGGGTGCGTCCTTCCGTATCCGCAACGCTGGCCCACGGGCTTTCATTGGCATTGAGCCAGATCGATCCGGTGGCCGACGTACGGCGTGCCGAACCGTACCCGGCAAAATCGCGAAGGTCTTCGCGGATCAATGCAAGCGGAAAATTCATGCGACGCCCGCTTTCGCCAGGCGCACATTGACCGCGCGCTCGTGTGCCGACAGACCTTCCGCGCGCGCGATCTCCGCCGCGCAAGGACCAATCGCGAGCACGCCCTGTCGATCCACCTGCTGCACGCTGATCGCCGTCTGGAAACCGGCGACGCTCAGCCCGGACAGTGCACGCGCCGCGCCACCGGTCGGCAGGACATGATTGGTGCCGCTGCAATAGTCGCCGAGCGCTTCCGGCACCCAATCGCCGAGGAAGACCGAGCCGGCGGC
>JBBJNO010000314.1:0-2737 GCA_037720875.1 Luteimonas sp.
CAAACGCATAACCTCAGGGCACCCGATCATCATGGGCCGCAAGACGTTTGACTCGATCGGCCGGGCGCTGCCGAACCGGCGCAATATCGTCATCACGCGCAATCGCGACTGGCGCCACGACGGCGTGGAGGCTGTCGCCTCGCTAGACGCGGCGATTCGCCTGGTGGGCGAGGCGCCGGCCTTTATCATCGGCGGCGCCCAGGTTTTTAACGATGCGATGGCTCTGGCCGACCGCATGGTGGTCACTGAAATCGCGCACACCTTCGCGTGCGACACCTTCTTCCCCGCGTTCGATAGCGGCGCATGGACGGAAACGGCGCGCGAGGCGTATCATTCGGACGCAAACGGTTACGACTATGCTTTCGTCACCTATGAAAAGGCCTGAACGGGCGCAGTGCCAAGTGTGCGACGCCTGAGGCCGGATGTAGCTATTCTTACAAAAGTTTTTTCACCGGATTGCCGCCTTTTCTGCGAAAATCCGCTTCTTATTTTTTCTACCAACGCCGTGAGCGTCGTTCCACCCCGGGCGGTGGCAGACCTCGCGGCGCTATGCTTTGGAGCTGTCCATGAAATTTCGCTTCCCGATCATCATCATCGATGAAGATTTCCGTACCGATAACACCTCGGGTCTGGGCATCCGCGCGCTCGCTGAAGCGATGGAAAAGGAAGGCATGGAAGTGCTGGGGCATACCAGCTACGGCGACCTGTCGCAGTTCGCGCAGCAGCAGTCGCGCGCATCGGCCTTTGTTCTGTCGATCGACGATGAGGAATTTGGCGCAGGCTCGATTGCAGAAACCGATTCGGCACTAATCTCGGTACGCGCATTTATCCAGGAAATCCGCCACAAGAATGCGGACATCCCGATTTACATTTACGGCGAAACGCGCACCTCGCGCCACATCCCGAACGACATTCTGCGCGAACTGCACGGCTTCATCCACATGTTCGAGGACACGCCCGAATTTGTCGCGCGTCACATCATCCGCGAAGCGAAGTCCTACCTTGACGGCCTGGCGCCGCCTTTCTTTCGCGCGCTGGTCAACTACGCCAACGATGGTTCGTACTCGTGGCACTGCCCCGGCCACTCGGGCGGCGTGGCGTTCCTGAAGTCGCCGATCGGCCAGATGTTCCACCAGTTTTTCGGTGAGAACATGCTGCGCGCAGACGTGTGCAACGCCGTTGAAGAACTGGGCCAGCTGCTTGACCATACGGGTCCTGTTGCCAAGTCGGAGCGCAACGCGGCGCGCATCTTCAACGCCGACCACTGCTATTTTGTCACCAACGGCACCTCCACCTCGAACAAGATGGTGTGGCACTCGACGGTTGCCCCCGGCGACATCGTCGTCGTCGACCGTAACTGCCACAAGTCGATCCTGCACTCGATTATCATGTGCGGCGCCATCCCCGTATTTCTGATGCCAACCCGCAACCACCTGGGCATCATCGGCCCGATTCCGCTGGAAGAATTTACGCCTGAATCGATCGCCCGCAAAATTGAAGCGAACCCGTTTGCGCGTGAAGCCGTCAACAAGAAGCCGCGCATCCTGACCATCACCCAGTCAACTTACGACGGCGTGGTCTACAACGTCGAGACGCTGCGCGAAATGCTGGACGGTAAAATCGACACGCTGCACTTTGACGAAGCATGGCTGCCGCACGCGACCTTCCACGACTTCTACAAAAACATGCACGCCATCGGCAAGGACCGTCCGCGCGCCAAGGAGTCGATGATTTTCTCGACCCAGTCAACCCACAAACTGCTCGCTGGCCTGTCGCAGGCCTCGCAAGTGCTGGTGCGCGAGTCAGAAACCGTGAAGCTGGATCGGGATGCCTTCAATGAGGCGTACCTGATGCACACCTCAACCTCGCCCCAGTATTCGATTATCGCTTCGTGCGACGTGGCTGCGGCGATGATGGAAGCGCCAGGCGGCACCGCGCTGGTGGAAGAGTCCATCTTCGAGGCGCTGGATTTCCGCCGCGCGATGAAAAAGGTCGACGCCGAATTTGGCGACGAATGGTGGTTCAAGGTATGGGGCCCGGATACCTTCAGCGAAGAAGGCATTGGCACCCAGGACGACTGGATGATCCGCGCCGAGGACAACTGGCACGGCTTCGGCAACCTCGCTCCTGGTTTCAACATGCTGGACCCGATCAAGGCCACCGTCGTCACGCCTGGGCTGTCGCTGGACGGTGTGTTCGGCAAGTCCGGCATTCCCGCGTCCATCGTCACCAAGTACCTGGCCGAACACGGTGTGATCATCGAGAAGTGCGGGCTGTACTCGTTCTTCATCATGTTCACGATCGGCATCACCAAGGGCCGCTGGAACACGATGGTCACCGAGCTGCAACAGTTCAAGGACGATTACGACAAGAACCAGCCGCTCTGGCGCGTGATGCCCGAGTTTCTAAAAGCCTTTCCGCAGTACGAAAAGATGCGGCTGCGCGAGCTGTGCGATGCGGTGCACGCCATTTATCGCGCGAGCGATATCGCGCGGCTCACGACGGAGATGTACCTGTCCGAGATGGAGCCGGTGATGAAGCCCACCGACGCCTACGCGCAGATGGCGCACAGCGCGATAGATCGCGTCCCGATCGACGATCTCGAAGGCCGCGTGACCGCGGTGCTGCTGACGCCGTACCCGCCCGGCATTCCATTGCTGATTCCGGGCGAGCGAATCAACGCAACGATAGTTCGTTATCTGCAGTTCGCACGCGACCTGAACGCGCGCTATCCCGG
>JBBJNO010000315.1:0-2148 GCA_037720875.1 Luteimonas sp.
ACAGTTGCCGCCTGCACGGCGCGCGCGCGTGCTGCGCCACTGGATCGCGGCGCTTGGATTGCCACCGCTCCCGGCCGAAGGTGTCGCGCAGGTCGAGTCGCAATTGCTTGTCGCGCAACACGATACGGAAGCGCAATTCGCATGGTCCGGCGCAATCATCCGGCGTTGGCGCGGCGGGTTGCATGCGGACAGGCGGCGCGATGCATTGCCTGAGCATTGGCAAACCGAATGGGATGGCAAATCGTCGTTGCAGTTACCTACCGGCGACATGCTGCGGCTGTCCTCTTTTGCAGGAGCGGCTTCAGCCGCGAGCTCTGGATGTCCTGAAACATTGACGCAAGAACTCGCGACTGACGTCGCTCCGACAGCATTCCCTCCCGCATTCGAGCCACCGCTCATCGTCCATGCACGCCAGGGTGGCGAGCGCATCACCCTGCCCGGCCGCGATCATTCGCACAGCCTCAAGCATGTCTTGCAGGATCTCGGTGTACCACCCTGGCAACGCGAACGCCTGCCATTGCTGTCGAACCCGGACGGCGCGTTGCTCGCAATCGGCGACCTCGCATATTCCGCTGCTTTCGATGCGTGGCTGCAGCAGCGCGGCACGCGATTGCGATGGGTCCAGGCCGTCATTCCGCTGGAGCCCGATTGACCCCCACCACCCCACCCCGCAAACTTCGCCCATGGCACGCAAACCCACTGCTGAAACCGAACCCTCCCCGGTGGCGAATTTCGAGAGTTCACTGGATGAACTCGAAACGCTGGTCGAGAAGATGGAGCACGGCGAACTGAGCCTCGAGGAATCGCTCGCCGCCTACGAACGTGGCGTGGGCCTGTACCGCCGTTGCCAGCAAGCGCTCGAACAAGCCGAGCTGCGCGTGCGCCTGTTGACCGATCCGCAGGAACCGGCTTCGTCGGAACCGTTCCCGGCGAGCGATGCCTGAGCACGATGATGTCTGAAGACGGCGCGCTCCAGTCGCGCTTCGCTGCATGGCGCGCGCGTTCGGAAGCGGCGCTTCAGCACATCCTTCCCCCGGCGGGGGAACCGCCCCAACGTCTGCACGCCGCGATGCGCCACGCCGCGCTCGACGGCGGCAAACGCATGCGGCCGTTGCTGGTGTACGCGACGGGCACTGCTTTGGGCATCGAGGAATCCAGGCTCGACGCACTCGCGGCCGCCGTCGAACTGATCCACGCCTATTCGCTGGTGCACGACGACTTGCCCGCCATGGACGACGACCGCATGCGTCGCGGCAAGCCGACCGTGCATGTCGCCTACGACGACGCCACCGCGATCCTTGCGGGCGATGCGTTGCAGTCGCTGGCGTTTGAAACCACGGCCCATTCGGATTTCGACGGCGACACCCGCGTCGCGCTGCTGCGCGAACTCGCGGCCGCCGCCGGCTCGCGCGGCATGTGCGGTGGGCAGGCGCTGGACCTGGATGCAACGGGCGGCGCCGTGACGATCTCGGCAGCACAGCTCGAACGCCTGCACGCGATGAAAACAGGCGCGCTGTTGCGTGCATCGATACGCATCGGCGCACTTGCCGCGAAGGTCGATTCCGCGACTGCCACACGGCTTGATGACTACGCGAATGCGCTTGGGCTTGCTTTCCAGATCCGGGATGACCTGCTCGACGTCGAAGGCGACAGTGCCGCCCTCGGCAAGACCGCCGGCAAGGACGTTGCGCAGGCCAAGACGACATTTCCTGCGCTGCTCGGCATCGAGGCGTCACGTGCGCGCTTGCGTGAACTCGCCGACATCATGCAGGCGACACTCGCACCTGACATGGGTCGCTTGGCGGCTCTGGCCGCATTGGGCCGCCTTGCGATCGCGCGCGACCGGTAAGAAGGCCGGACAACGCGATCATCAACGGTTTACCGGCTTAAGGCTGGTTGCCCCATCAACCTGGCAATTGCCCGGAAAGCTGGGTTGATGAGACCAACCCAGCCTACGGCAGCGAAGACCGCCGTTGCTTCATCGTCATGCAACTGCGCCAGCAGCCAGTCGCGCGGCTCGCGCAGTTGCGCAAGCTCGCCGGGTCGCGCGCCCATGCCGAACCGGTTGGCCGCACTGGCGGCTTCACGGGCGTTGATCGAGCGTGTGCTCATCGAACTCGCTCCCGCGGGGTGCCTCGGGAATGACAA
>JBBJNO010000315.1:2158-2736 GCA_037720875.1 Luteimonas sp.
CCGCCGGATTCAGCGGTGGGGAGAGTGGGCCTACCGGAACAATCGCATCGAGATCGGATACCGGTAGGTCTGGCCGTCGTATGCCTTGAATGCCGCGATCAGCGTGCACGCGATCCAGACCAATGCCAATACGACCCAGAGCGGCAGGGCGACGATCAGGCCGATGCCCAGCGTGAAGACCACCATGACCACAGCGATCGCGGCATAGATGAACATGCTCAGGTTGAAGTTGACCGCTTCCTTGGCGTGCTCGGCGGCAAACGCGGACTTGTCGCGCACCAGCATCCAGACGACCAGCGCGCCGACTGCACCCGCTATGCCGATAAGCCAGGTCGTCAACAAGGCTGCGGCCAGCGCCGCCACATGCGCGCCTGCCGCCCACTGGCGGTCGCTCAGGCTGGGGGAAGTCGTCTGCAAGGTTTCCATTGATCGGCTCCTCCCGGAAACATTCCGGTCGAGATGAATAATGGGGCTTGACGGCGCCTGCGCAAGCCAACTTTAGACCTATGCCACGCCGCTCCTACGAAAAGCCGCTCCTACGAAAAGCCGATCATTCGCCGGCTACCGTCATCTTGCCT
>JBBJNO010000316.1:0-2718 GCA_037720875.1 Luteimonas sp.
GATCGGGCGGCCGACACCCGCGCCAAAATTGGAGCTTTGCACGCCTGGCAACGCGTTGACGGTCTCACCGAGCGTCGCGCCACGGACGTCATCGAGACGCTCCCCGGCGAGGACTTCCACCGGCTTGGCGAGGTCTTCCGTGCCGCCGCGAAGCGGACTGGCGGTGACAGTCACCGAATCGAGCGTCTTTGGCTCGGCGTGGCGGTTGTCTTGCGGATCGGGCGCTTCTCCGGCGAACAATGACGAGGCGGCGACGGACAACGCCAGGAACAGGGCGGTGCGGGTGAAGACGATGACGGATCGGGTCATGGCATCGGTTAAACTTCGGGTCGGGAACGAGATGTTATAATGTTACATTCAAAGACACCAACCCCGAAGGCCATGAGCACCCAACCGTCTGTCTTGCGCACTGCCGACCGCATCGGGTTCGCAGGCTCATTCCTGTGCGCCGTGCATTGCGCGTTGCTGCCGCTGGTGCTGGCGCTGCTGCCAGCGTTCGGCCTCAAGGTTGGAGGCTGGCTCGACATCGACCAGGCGTTCGTGGTGTTCGCCACACTGCTGGGCGCCACCACGCTGACGTTGGGTTATCGACGGCATCGCGTGTTCCGGGCATGGCTGTGGTTGTTGCCCGGGTTGGGGCTGGTCTGGCTCGGCGCGTTTACCCCGCTGCACAATCACACCTTGAGCCATGCGGTCGTCATGACGCTGGGCGGACTGCTGCTGGCAGCTGCGCACTTCATCAATCTACGGCTCACGCACGCCGCGGCGGCACTGCCGGTCACGTCCGAGTGAAGTGATCGAGAGCGGTTTGAAAGCCGCGCTGTGTTAGGCTTTGCGCCCTCGCGAGGGTTGTGAATACCTTGCAAGTGAATGCCTTGCAAGAGCCGGCACATTCCGGGCGGACTTTTCAACAAATTCAAGATTGGGAGCAACACGATGGGTAAGGGCGACCGCAAGACCGCCAAGGGCAAGCGCAGCGTTTCGAGCTATGGCAATGCGCGTTCGCATGTGGAGAAGAAGGCGGCCGGCACCGCGACCGCACCGGTGCTGAAGAAGACTGCCACCAAGTCGGTGACCAAGGCGCCGTTGAAGAAGACAGTGACGAAGAAGGCTGCGCCGAAGGCAAGTTGATCCGGCGAAGGCTGGTAGAAAAAGCCCTGCATCGCGGGGCTTTTTTATGGCCGAAGTTGGCGCCGGGATCTTTTTGTCGTGAATCTTTTTTTCGTAGAGCAGAGCTTGCTCCGCTGCATTTTGATTTCCGCAGAAGAACAGCGGAGCTTGCTCGACTCGTTTTGATTGCCGCAAAAAAAGCGGAGCTTGCCCCGCTGCATTTGATTTCCGCGAAAAAAGCAGCGGAGCAAGCCCCGCTCTACGGAGCTATCTGGCGACGGCCTCGACGGCTGCCCACACTCGCAACAAGTTGCCGCCCAGGATCTTGCGGATGTCGCCATCGCTGTGACCGCGCGCCTGCATGCCGGCGATCAAATTCGGGAAATCGGCCACCGTGCGCAGGCCTTCCGGCAATTCGCCGCTGACGCCGTCGAAATCCGAACCCAGTCCCACATGATCGGCGCCGATCAGTTTCACCGCGTAATCAATCTGGTCGAGTACCGCGCCGATCTGGGTATCGGGCACCGGGTGATCGGCCGCCCATTGCTTGTCGAATTCGTCGATGTCTTCCAGCGGCTGGCCGGCGGCCTTGCGCTCGGCGTTGCGCTTGTGGAAGTCGGCGGTGGCGCGGAAATGCGCTTGCGTGTCCGCGGCCGCCTTCGGGTCGACGAAGGCGATGCCGAACGGGATCTGCACCACGCCGCCGTTCTTCGCGATCAGCATGGCCAGTGCATCGCTGAGGTTGCGCTCGAACCCCGGCGTGAAATGCCGTAACGCCGAATGGCTGGCGATCACTGGCACCTTGCTGATGGCGATGGCGTCGCGGACGGCGTCGTCGGACAAGTGCGAGACATCCACCATGATGCCAAGGCGGTTCATCTCGGCCACCACCTGTTCGCCGAATGGGCTCAGCCCCTGCCAGCGCTTGTCAGGGTCGTAGGACGAATCGCTGATGCGGTTGCTGCGGCTGTGCGCCAGCGTGATGTAGCGCACCCCGCGCGCATGGAAGGCTGCGAGTTGCGACAAGTCGTCGCCGATCGGCGCGCCATTCTCCATGCCGAGCGCAAGCAACACGCGGCCTCCGGCGCGCAGGCGTTCAACGTCACGCGGCGAGCGCAACGCCGCGAACTTGTCCGGATGCCGCGCGACCAATGCCTCGATGGCATCGATCTGCGTGTGGGCGACCTGCCACGCCTTGCCGGTGGCGTCGTCGTTGGCGGAGGTGTAGATCGACATGAAGGCGACATCGAGGCCGCCGCGTCGCGCGCGTGGATAGTCGAACTCGGCTTTTGGACTGTCGATGCCGAGATCGGACCAGCGCTCCATCAGGATGCCGGGCGCATCGATGTGCGTATCGACGATGACCGCGTCCTGCGCTAGTTTTTTTGCCGCGTCGGTGCCTTCGGCGGCGATTGCTGAAAAACCGCACAGGCATCCGCAAACGATCTGGATAAAACGCATGACGACTCCTCTATGTCGATCCGTTGTAGGTGCGAATTCATTCGAACGCGCTTGCTTTTGTAGGAGCGCACCCGGGCGCGACGGGCTTTACCGGTAGAGCCTCGTCGCGCCCAGGTGCGCTCCTACATGAGCCGTGTTCCGCCAGCG
>JBBJNO010000317.1:0-2711 GCA_037720875.1 Luteimonas sp.
TCGGATCGCACGGACAAACCGTGCGGCATCGTCCGGACGCGCAACATCCCTTCACCTGGCAACTCGGCGACGGCAATGTCATCGCCGAACGCACCGGCATCACCACGGTCGCTGATTTCCGTCGCCGCGATGTCGCCGCAGGCGGTCATGGCGCGCCATTGATGCCGGCCTTCCATGCGGCGATGCTGCATTCACCGGATGAAGATCGCGCGGTGTTGAACCTGGGCGGCATCGCCAACTTCACCTTGTTGCCGCGCGTCGGTGATGTGCGCGGTTTCGATACTGGTCCTGCGAACGCCTTGCTCGATGCGTGGTGCGCGCAACACAGCGGGCAAGCGTTCGATGCGGGCGGTGCGTTTGCCGCGAGTGGACGCATCGACGAATCCCTGCTCGCGCGCCTGCTGGATAACCCGTGGTTTGCTTTGCCGCCGCCGAAGAGTACCGGGCGCGAGCAATTCCATTTGCGATGGGTGCAGGCGCAACTGGGCGATGCAAGGATCGGGGCCGCGGATGTGCAGGCCACGCTGCTGGAGTTGAGCGCGGCAACCGTTGCCGATGCCTTGCGGGCGACACAATCAAGCACGCGTCGCGTGCTGGTCTGCGGTGGTGGCGTGCACAACCCGCTGCTGCTGGAGCGGATTGGTGCGCGCTTGCCTGGTGTGATTGTCGAGTCGACGGCTGCGCACGGACTCGATCCGGATTTCGTCGAAGCGATGGGCTTCGCCTGGCTGGCGCGCGAAACGCTGGCGGGACGACCGGGCAACTTGCCGAGCGTCACCGGAGCAACAGGTTCGCGCGTGCTCGGTGCGGTTTATCCGGCTTGATCGCATGGCAGAGAACCATCGTCGTGTCATCCGCCGGCAGCGTTCGCCTGCATCGAGTCGGCAGTCGCTGTCGCCGCCACCGGCTCCTTGATCCTCCGCCACAGCCAAGCCAGCAGCAGCAATGTCGGGATCACGGTCAACGCGCTCAAAGCAAAGAAGGTGCTGTACGAGGTTGCCTCGACGATATAGCCGGACGCGCCGCCCACGAATTTGCCCGGCAGGTTGGCCAGCGATACCAGCAATGCATATTGGGTGGCCGTGAAGTTGCGATCGGTCAGCGACGACATGAAAGCGATCAACACCACGCCCGCAAAGCCCTGCGAAAGATTGTCGGCGGTGATCGCCGCATAGAACGCCCAGATTTCGGACGGGTGCTGCGCCATCAGCAGGAAAGCGAGGTTGGACAGCGCGACCGCCAGCGTGGCCACGAACAGCATCCGCCGGAACCCGAAGGCGGCGACGCTCAACCCGCCCAGGAAGGCGCCCAGGATGCCGGTCCAGACGCCGTACAACTTCGACACCGTGGCGATGTCGGCTTTGGTGTAACCAGAATCTAGATAGAACGGCCCGGCCATCACGCCGATCACCTGGTCGGGAAACTTGAACAGGCCGACGAACAACAGCAATACCAATCCAAGCACAAGGCCGTTGTTGGAAAAGAAGTTGGTGAACGGTTGCCAGAACGCCCCGAAGAAATCGATCTTGCGTATCACTGTTAATTCGGGAGCAATGGGTTCCTTGCTGAGCAGCGTGGTGACGATCGGCACCACCATCAGCGCCGCCATCGTCAGATAGGCCGTGGTCCAGTCGCGGTATTCGGCGATATACAGCGCGCCTGCGCCTGCGAGGATCAATGCGATGCGGTATCCCAGCGTGTAGGTGGCCGCCAGCGCCGCCTGCGCATTCGCCGGCGCGACTTCGATGCGATACGCATCCACCGCGGAATCCTGCGTGGCGCCTGCGAACGAAGCAACCAACACCCACATCACCAGTTGCGTGACGCTCAACTCCGGTCGCGTATAGGCAAGCGCGACCAGAGCGATCGTGACAACGACCTGTGCGACGAAGAGCCATGAACGTCGGCGACCGAGGAAGGCCGTCAGTGGGAACGGAAAGCGATCCATCAATGGCGCCCACACGAACTTCAATAAATAGAAGAAGCTGGCGAGACTGATCAAACCGATGCTGCCAAGGTCGAGACCCACATCCCGCAGCCGCGTCGAAAGCGTTGCCGAGGCGATCAGCAAGAACGGCAATCCGCTGCCAAATCCGAGTAACAGCATCGTCAGCGCCGACGGTGTCGCGAACGCACGCTTGATGCCTGCCCAGCCTTTGTAGGAGACCGACGCAGCGGTATCTGCTGTTGTATTCATAAGTTGTAATCCACGACAAACGGGGCGTGATCGGAAAAGCGCGGCTCGGGAAAGATCGCGCAGGCTTTGAGTTTGTCACGCAGCGACGGCGTCACGAATTGATAGTCGATGCGCCAGCCGACGTTGTTGGCGCGCGCGGCGCCGCGGTTGCTCCACCAGGTGTAGTCCTGGCCTTCGGCGTGCAACGCACGATAGGCGTCCACCCAGCCTGTGCGGCCTTCATCAGGGCTGTCCGCGCAGACGCTGTTCATCCACTCGCGTTCGGTGGGCAGGCAGCCGGAATTCTTCTGGTTGGACGACCAGTTCCTGATGTCCATGCGCGAGCGCACGATGTTCCAGTCGCCGCACAACACGTAGTCGCGGCCGCTGCGCAGCCACGCATCCAGGATCGGTTGCAGCCACGCCATCACCTCGAACTTGAAGCCCTGCCGCAACTCGCCCGACGATCCCGACGGGATGTAGAACGACACCACGCTCAGGTTGCCGAAACGCGCTTCGAGGTAACGCCCTTCCT
>JBBJNO010000070.1:0-784 GCA_037720875.1 Luteimonas sp.
CGGCCAGCGCGTACGCAACGACCAGCGGCGGCGAGGCGAGATAGTTCATCTTGACTTCGGGATGGACGCGGCCCTCGAAATTGCGGTTGCCCGACAGCACCGAGGCCACCACGAGTTCGTTTTCGGCAACGCCCTTCGACACCACATCCGGCAATGGGCCGGAGTTGCCGATGCAGGTGGTGCAGCCGTAGCCGACGACGAAGAAGCCGAGCTTCTCCAGGTCGGCCATCACGCCGGCTTTCTTCAGGTAATCGGTGACGACAAGTGAACCCGGGCCGATCGAGGTCTTGACCCACGGCTTGCTCTTGAGGCCAAGCCGCACCGCGTTGCGCGCCAGCAAACCGGCGCCAAGCATGACCGCCGGATTGGAGGTGTTGGTGCATGAGGTGATCGCCGCAATCACGACAGATCCGTCGCACAATTCGCAATCCTGGTCGTGGATGCGAATCTTCGATTTCGGCATCGCCGCCAGATGCTCGGCCTGCGGCTGGTCGCCGCCTTCGGCGTCGAAACGCTTGATTTCCGTGTGCCGGGCCTTGCGCTTGGCGGTCAGCAGTTCTTCGATGTTGGCGCGGTAGTTGGCCTGCATCTTTTCCAGCAGGACGCGATCCTGCGGACGCTTGGGGCCGGCCAGCGACGGCTTGACCTCGCCCAGATCGAGTTCCATGACAGCGGAGTACGTCGCCGCAGGCTGGCCCGGCTCGTGCCAGAGGCCTTGCGCTTTCGCATAGGCCTCGACCAATGCGATGTGCGCTTCATCGCGGCCGGACAGGCGCAGGTAAAC
>JBBJNO010000070.1:794-6361 GCA_037720875.1 Luteimonas sp.
CGGGAAGAAGCCGCAGGTGGCGCCATATTCGGGCGCCATGTTGGCGATGGTCGCGCGGTCGGCCAGCGGCAGGTGCTGCAGGCCGTCGCCGAAGAACTCGACGAACTTGCCGACCACGCCCAGCGCACGCAGCATCTGGGTCACGGTCAACACCAGATCGGTGGCGGTGGCGCCCTCGGGCATCTTGCCGGTCAGCTTGAATCCCACCACCTGCGGGATCAGCATCGACGAGGGCTGGCCCAGCATCGCCGCTTCCGCCTCGATGCCGCCGACGCCCCAGCCGAGCACGCCGATGCCGTTGATCATGGTGGTGTGCGAGTCGGTGCCGAAGACGGTATCCGGGAACGCCTGCAATTCGCCGTTGCCGCTTTCATTCGGAACGACACGTGACATGACCACGCGCGCAAGGTTCTCGAGATTGACCTGGTGCACGATGCCGGTATTCGGCGGCACCACCTTGAAATTCTCGAACGATTTCTGGCCCCAGCGCAGGAAGCTGTAGCGCTCCAGGTTGCGTTCAAATTCGATCTTGCCGTTGAGGTCCAGCGCGTCGGCGCGGCCAAACACATCGACCTGCACCGAATGATCGATGACCAACTCGGACGGGATCAGCGGATTGATCTGGTTTGGATTGCCACCGAGTTTGGTCACCGCATCGCGCATTGCCGCAAGATCGACCACGCACGGCACACCGGTGAAGTCCTGCAGCACCACGCGCGCAGGCATGAAGGCGATTTCGGTGTCGGGCTCGTCCTTCGCACCCCACTGCGCCACTGCTTCGATGTGCTGCGGCAACACGGTCACGCCGTCTTCGTGGCGCAGCAGGTTCTCGAGCAGGATCTTCATCGAATACGGCAGCTTGGCCAGATCAAAACGCTCGCCAAGCTTGGGCAGGCTGAAATAGGTGTAGGACTTGCCGGCGAGTTCGAGATGGCTGCGGGTGGCGAAGGAGTCGGTCATGGGGGCTCCGTGAATTGAAATATGGGATGCGGGGAAACTCACCGCGGGGAACCTGTTCATTATGCCGGAAGCCGTCATTTCACGCAGCTGTTTGACGACGGAACGCAGCGTTGTGGCGCGTTTTTCTATCAGGGTTGGATCGGCCTGTGACGAACGAAGATAGCTCTGGTAGGTCCTGACCCGCCTTGGGCTTTACTGGCAAAAATTGAGTGGCGGGTCAAGACCCGCCCTACGAATCAGGCAAGTTGCGCGTCCACGGCGTCGATCATCTCGCGCTTGCGCAGCAGGAAATCCCAGAAGCTGCCGCCAAGCTGCCGCCACAACACCGCTGAACGCAACGCGGCCAGCAACACGGCGCGAATTTCCGCGACCACGTTGGCTTGGCCCAGGTAATGCGGATTGCCCTGCACCATGATCTTGGGGCGCAGATGGCTGATGCTGTCCGCGTAGAGGCTGCCCAGTGCCGACAGCACATCGGGATGCGTGCTTTCCAGCCGTTCCGCGGACGGCATCAACGCCGCGATGCCGGCCTGCACCTGATCCACCGATCCGGATTCGCGCACGAATCGCCGCTCCAGTTGCAACACCGCCAATGCAAGCTTCGGCAACAACGGGTCGACGGCGGCGTTGTCGAAATACTCGCGCAACAGTCGCAGGCCCGGGCGCAGCGCATCGACGTTGCCGTACACCGCTTCCGGCGACGCCGCATCGACGTGGAACACGCTGTCCAGCGCGGTTTTCAGGATCGCGGCGTCGGCCTGGCCGGTGTCGGCGATTTGCCTGACTTGCTTCAGCGCTTGAAGGAGCCCGGCCAGCGCCAGCATCCGGTCGCGCAAGATGGCGTCGGGCATCCTTTCGTTCACGACATCGTTCATGCGGCCAGGCTCTTTTCCAAAGGGGCATCGGTGGACAGGATCACGGCGCCGCCAAGACATTCGTCGCCACGGTAGAGCACCAGCGACTGTCCGGGAGTGACCGCGCGTTGCGGACGCGGGAAGCGCACATGCAGGGTGCCATTGTCGGCGACTTCCACGTCGCAAGGTTCATCGGCTTGCCGGTAACGCGTTTGCGCCGTGCATTCGAAGCGGCGCGACGGTGGCGCGCCCGCGATCCAGTGCGCCGCTTCCGACCACAGTGTCTGCGAGTGCAGATAAGCACTGTCGCTGCCCTGGTCGACCACCAGCACGTTGCGCGCCACGTCCTTGCCGACCACGTACCACGGCGCGGCCTCGCGGCCGCGGATGCCCCCCAGTTGCAAGCCTTCGCGCTGACCCAGCGTGAAATAAAACACGCCGCTGTGCT
This sequence comes from Luteimonas sp., assembly GCA_037720875.1. Taxonomy (GTDB): domain Bacteria; phylum Pseudomonadota; class Gammaproteobacteria; order Xanthomonadales; family Xanthomonadaceae; genus JALYOU01. Next base: position 3,057 of record JBBJNO010000070.1, read on the forward strand.
CGCCCAGCTTGCGGCCTTGCGGATCGCGGATGTCGCCGGTCTTGGCCGGCAGGTAACGGCCCAGGAATTCGCGGAAATCGCGTTCACCGATGAAGCAGATGCCGGTGGAATCCTTTTTCGCCGCCGTCGGCAGGCCGGCTTCAGTTGCGATGCGCCGCACGTCGGCCTTGAGCATGTCCCCCAGCGGAAATCGCGTCGAGGCCAATGGCTGCTGGCCGAGTTGATGCAGGAAATAGCTCTGGTCCTTGCTGCGATCAACGGCGCGCAGCAGCGCGATCTTGCCGGCGCGTTGTTCCACGCGCGCGTAATGCCCGGTGGCGATGAACTCCGCGCCCAGCGCATGCGCGGCATCCAGGAAATGCTTGAACTTGATCTCGCGATTGCACAACACGTCGGGATTGGGCGTGCGCCCGGCGGCATACTCGGCCAGGAAGTGCGCGAAGACGCCGTCCCAGTACTCCTTCGAGAAATCGCGGAAGTGGATCGGCAACCCAAGCCGGCCGCAAACGGCGACGGCGTCCCTGCGATCTTCTTCGGCCCGGCAATCACCACTGCCATCGTCGGCCCAGTTCTGCATGAACAAACCGGCCAGGGGTTCACCCACGTCGCGCAACAGCAGCGCCGCCACCGACGAATCGACACCGCCCGACACGCCCACGACCGTGCGCGGCGCGCTCATGCAATGTGCTGCAACATCGACAGCGGGTGCCGACGGCCCGCCAGGTAATCGGCGACCACCTGCCAGACCAATGGGCTGCGGTGGCGGGACTGTGCGTTCTGCAATTCGTCGGGCGTCATCCACACCGCCTGCACGATGCCTTCGTCGAGGCTGCGTGCGGGGTCGTGCTGCACGGGTTCCGCGGCGAAGGCGAAACGGAGATAGTGCCGGCCGGCGCTTCCGTCAATGCCGGGCGCTTTCCACTGGTACGCACCGACGAACGCCGTCAGCCGCACATCCCAGCCGGTTTCCTCGCGCGTCTCGCGCAACGCGGCCTCGATCAGAGTTTCGTCGGGCTCCAGGTGCCCGGCCGGCTGGTTGATGACGATGTGGCCATTGACCCGCTCCTCGACGCAGAGCAACCGCCCGTCGCGGACCACAACTGTGGCGACGGTCACATCGGGCTGCCAGAAGCGGCCTTCGCGATAACTCATCGATGCGCGCCCTCGAAGAAACACACCACGGGATTGCCTGATCGATTCATGGCCCCATTTTCACCGTCCGCACGCGCTCCCGTCCATGCCGGCCGCGATCCGCTTCCACTTCCTATAATGACGCCATGCCCAGAAAAACCGACAAGGATCGCGATTACGGTGTCGTCGTCGAGACCGCGAAACCCGAAACCGCTCGCCCGCCGTTGTATTCGGTGCTGATCCTCAACGACGACTACACGCCGATGGACTTCGTGGTGGAGGTGCTGGTGCAGTTCTTCTCGATGAACCTGGAAAAGGCCACCCAGATCATGCTGCACGTCCACACCCGTGGCCGCGGCGTTTGCGGGGTCTACACCCGGGAGGTGGCAGAGTCCAAGGTGTCACAGGTAAACGAATTCGCAAGGCTCAACCAGCACCCCCTCTTGTGCACGATGGAAAAAGCGTAAGGTCGTCCCCAGTTAGGTCGCAGTACAGACGGAGGCTGCAAGCCCATGTTCTCCAAAGACCTCGAACAGACCATCGGCCAGTGTTACAAGCGCGCCCGCGAAGCGCGCCATGAATACATGACCGTCGAGCACCTGCTGCTGGCGCTGCTCGACAACCCCTCGGCCGAAGGCGTGCTCAAGGCCTGCAACGCAGATTTCCACCGGCTGCGCAGCGAGCTCACGCAAGCCATCGAAACCTCCGTGGCCAGGTTGCCGGATGACGATGGCCGTGACACGCAGCCGACGCTGGGGTTCCAGCGCGTTCTGCAGCGCGCCGTGTATCACGTGCAATCGTCAGGCAAGAAGGAAGTCACCGGCGCCAACGTGCTGGTCGCGATCTATGGCGAGAAGGATTCGCACGCCGTCTATTACCTGAACCAGCAGGACGTGGCGCGGCTGGACGTGGTCAATTACCTGTCGCATGGCATCGCAAAGATCGGCGAGGATGAACCCTCGCAACATGCGGACGATGCTTCCAAGTCCGGCAGCGACGGGGACGGCGAACACAAGGGCGACGCGCTGGAGGAATTCGCCAGCAACCTCAACCAGCTCGCGCGCGAAGGCAAGATCGACCCGCTGGTCGGCCGCGCCGACGAAGTCGAGCGCACCATCCAGATCCTGTGCCGCCGCCGCAAGAACAATCCGCTGTACGTCGGCGAAGCGGGCGTGGGCAAGACCGCGCTGGCGGAAGGCCTGGCCAAACGCATCGTCGATGGCGACGTGCCCGAAGTGCTGGCCGACGCCACCATCTACGCGCTCGACCTCGGCGCGCTGGTGGCGGGCACCAAGTACCGCGGTGATTTCGAGAAGCGGCTCAAGGCTGTGCTCGCGCAGTTGAAGAAGCACCCAGGCGCGATTTTGTTCATCGACGAGATCCACACCATCATCGGCGCCGGCTCCGCCAGCGGCGGCACGATGGATGCCTCCAACCTGATCAAGCCGGTGCTGGCCACGGGCGATCTGCGCTGCATCGGCTCGACCACGTTCCAGGAATACCGCGGCATCTTCGAGAAGGACCGCGCCCTGGCGCGGCGCTTCCAGAAGATCGACATCGTCGAGCCGACGGTCGGCGAAACGCTCGAAATCCTGCACGGGCTCAAGCCCCGGTACGAACAGCATCACGGCGTTGCCTACGCCGATGATGCCCTACAGGCGGCAGTTGATCTGTCGGTCAAGCACATTGCCGACCGTTTGCTGCCCGACAAGGCCATCGACGTGATCGATGAAGCCGGCGCACGCCAGCGCCTGCTGGCCGAAGACGTGCGCAAGCAGATCATCGATGTTGAAGAAATCGAGATGATCGTGGCCAAGATGGCGCGGATTCCCGCCAAGCAGGTCAGTGCATCGGACAAGGACGTGCTGCGCTACCTGGAGCGCAATTTGAAAATGGTGATCTTCGGCCAGGATCCGGCCATCGAGACACTGACATCGGCGATCAAGCTGGCGCGCTCGGGGCTTGGTAACCCCGACAAGCCGATCGGCAATTTCCTGTTTGCCGGCCCCACCGGCGTCGGCAAGACCGAGGTCACCAAGCAGTTGGCGTTGCAGCTGGGGATCGAACTGGTGCGCTTCGACATGAGCGAGTACATGGAGTCGCATTCGGTGTCGCGCCTGATCGGTGCGCCTCCGGGCTATGTCGGCTTCGACCAAGGTGGTTTGCTGACCGAG
>JBBJNO010000070.1:6371-10205 GCA_037720875.1 Luteimonas sp.
AAGATCGTCAAGACGCCGCACTGCGTGTTGCTGCTGGACGAGGTCGAGAAGGCGCATCCGGACATCTTCAACATCCTGTTGCAGGTCATGGACCGCGGCGTCCTCACCGACACCAACGGCCGCGAAGCCAACTTCAAGAACGTGATCCTGGTGATGACCACCAACGCCGGCGCCGCGCAGGCAGCGCGTCGGACGATCGGGTTCACCCGGCAGGACCATTCGACCGACGCCATGGAAGTCATCCGCAAGGGTTTCAGCCCGGAGTTCCGCAATCGCCTGGATGCGGTGGTGCAGTTCCAGGCGCTGGGTCTTGAGCACATCCTGCGCGTGGTGGACAAGTTCCTGATCGAACTGGAAGCGCAGTTGCACGAGAAGAACGTGAGCCTGTCGGCCACGCCGACCGCGCGCGACTGGCTGGCGCAGCACGGCTTCGACCCGTTGATGGGTGCGCGGCCGATGGCACGGATCATCCAGGACAAGATCAAGCGCCCGCTGGCGGACGAGCTGTTGTTCGGTAAGTTGCTGGGCGGTGGCCGCGTCAGCATCGACGTGCAAGATGGCCAGCTGGTCGTGGAAACGCAGGCTGAGCCTGAGAAGCTGTTACCGGTAACGGTAACGGCGACGTAGGGCGGGCCCACGCGGCCCTAAGGCACGCGGCCCTAAGGAGAGTCTGAATAAAAGACTGTGTTGTCCGCGAAGGACGCAAAAAAAGTGCGTAGTGACGCTGTTCATTGCGTCTTTGGCCGTCTTTGGCGTCCTTTGCGGACTGGATCAGAGCGTCCCTAAGCCAATCCAATAAAAAGGCGACCCTGGGTCGCCTTTTTATTTCAATAACTTACGACAGTTACTTCATTCGGTACGTAATCCGCCCCTTGGTCAAGTCATAAGGTGTCATTTCCACCTTGACCTTGTCGCCGGTGAGGATGCGGATGTAGTTCTTGCGCATGCGGCCGGAGATGTGGGCGATGATTTCGTGACCATTCTCGAGCTTCACCCGGAACATGGTGTTGGGAAGGGTTTCGCTGATCGTCCCTTCAAACTCGATGACGTCGTCTTTGGCCATGCTGTCCTGCGTTGGGGGAGGCACCGTCGGCGCCAACAAAGTCGGGCATTCTGCCACGCGGCCGGCAACCAAGCAAAGAAAGTCTTAACCGCCGCGTCAAGCCAGGCAACTGGCAGGCAAGGTGCCGAATCGCTGCGTCCAGCTGCCACGGGGCTCGGCAATCGCGGACAGTGCTGCGACATTTGCGACGAAAACATCGCGCGGCATGCGCTGCGCGCCGAGCGTCAGCAAGTGGTCGTTCTCGACCTGGGCGTCTATCAGCGGCCATTGCCATTCATGCAATCGATGGGCGAGGGCGGCCAGCGCGACCTTGGAACCGCCGGATGCGCCGCTGAACATACTTTCGCCGAAGAACATCCGGCCGATGGCGAGCCCGTAGATGCCGCCGACCAGTCTTTCATCCTCGAAGACTTCAACCGAATGCGCGTGACCGAGCCGGTGCAACCGGTTGTAGGCCTCGAGCATGCCATCAGTGATCCAGGTGCCGTGCTGGTTGGGCCGCGGCATGTTTGCGCAAGCCACGATGACGTCCGCAAACGCGGTGTCGGCCCGCACCTGCCATGTCGATGTCTTTAGTAACCTGCGAAAACGCGAGGACAGCCTTGTCGCGTCGGTATGAAACACCACGCGCGGATCGGGGCTCCACCACAGGATCGGTTGCCCGTCCGAGAACCACGGGAAGATGCCTTGGCGGTACGCGTTGAGCAGGCGTGTCGGTGACAAGTCGCCGCCGATGGCGAGCAGGCCATCGGGCTCGTCCAGGGCGGATGACACGGGCGGGAAGGGGGCATCGGAATTGGATGGCAGCAGGGCTGGCAGGCGTGTCATGGACACACCTTAATCCCACGCAGGAGGATGGAAACTCAAGACTGCAGTTTCATTTCCTTCTGGGTCGACATCCGCCGCTTGCGGCGCGCGCGCGTAGCCCGGGTAAGGCCGCAGGCCGCACCCGGGGATGTTCGTCACGTCACGAAGAACCCCGGATGCGCTGCGCTTATCCGGGCTACGGTCCTTATGGCGAGCCTGTCGAAACACGAAACGGCGACCGCGACTCCAACATCACCGCATAACGCTTCACTGAAGCCACTTCCTCGGCGCACCAGCGCCCCAGCGCCTCCGCAAACACCGGATCCGCAATGAAGTGCCTGCTGCGCACCCGCGTGGGCAGAAATCCTCGCGCAAGCTTGTGCTCGCCCTGCGCGCCCGGTTCAAAGACACACAAACCCTCGCGCAGGCAGTAGTCGATACCCTGGTAGTAACACGTCTCGAAGTGCAATCCAGGCAAGGTCGCGCCCGCACCCCAGTAACGGCCATACAACGTATCGCCGCCGCGCAGGCACAGCGCGCCGGCGACGTCCTGGCCGTCGTGTTCGGCAAGGAAGATCACCAGCTGACGCGGCATCGTGCGGGCGAGGTGACGCAGGAATTCCAGGGTCAGGGCAGGCGAGTTGCCGTACTCGGCGAAGGTTTGCAGGTAGAAGCCGTACATCGTGGCGAGATCGGCATCGCTGGCCTCGTCCCCATGCAGCACGCGGAACGTGACGCCCGCGCGCGCGACCTTGGCGCGTTCCTGGCGGATGTTCTTGCGGTGCTTGTGGTCCATCGCGGCGAGGAAGGCATCAAAATCGCTCCAGCCCGCCGCGTTGCGCCAGTGGTATTGCACGTCGATCCGCGACAGCCATTCGCGGCCGAAAATCGCGTCCTCGTTGTCGTGATGGAAATTGACGTGTGCCGATGACAGGCCCTCGCGACGCGTCGTTGCAACGATTGCATCGAGCAGGAGACGGCGATGCGTGTCGTTATTGGCCAACAGCCGCGGCCCGGTGACGGGTGAGTAGGGCACGGCGCAGAGTTGTTTGGGAAAATAATCCTGCCCGTAGCGCGCATACGCATGCGCCCAGGCATGGTCGAAGACGAATTCGCCGTGCGAGTTGTGTTTCACATAACCCGGTGCCGCGGCGATGAGTGTGTCCGCATCCCACAGCGTGATGTGCCGCGGCGTCCAGCCCCATTCCTCGCGCAAGCAGCCGTGTTGTTCGAGGCCGGCGAGGAAGGCATGCGTTACGAAAGGATTGCAGCCGTCGTGCAATCCATCCCACGCCTCGGCAGGAATATCCGCGAGTGCTCCGGCAATGCGGACGAGTGACATCCGTGGCGCTCGCAGCCGTCATTCCCGCGCAGGCGGGAATCCAGTGACTTTGCTTCGGGAGTTGGCGGATGCAAGACAAGAGAGCCAAGTCGCTGGGTTCCCGCGTTCGCGGGAATGACGACCAACCAACATCGCAAGCCGGTCAAGCATCCTTGTCCAGGAACTTCTCGGCATCCAGCGCCGCCATGCAACCAAACCCGGCCGAAGTAATCGCCTGCCGATAATGCTGGTCGGCCACATCGCCTGCCGCATACACGCCCTTGACCGAAGTTTCCGTCGCGCCGCCACCCAGTCCGGAACGAATCTCGATGTAACCGTTGTTCATCGCCAACTGGCCTTCGAACAATGATGTGTTTGGGGTATGCCCGATCGCGACGAACAAGCCGTGGATCGACACCTCGCGCGTCGAATCGTCCTGCACCGACTTCACCCGCACACCAGTAACGCCCGCGTCGTTACCGAGCACTTCATCGACCGTGTGGTGCCAGATCGGTTCGATCTTCCCCATCTGGATCTTCGCCTGCAGCTTGTCCTGCATGATCTTTTCCGCACGCAGCGTGTCGCGGCGATGCACCAGGTACACCTTGCGCGCGATGTTGGACAGATACAGCGCTTCCTCGAC
>JBBJNO010000071.1:0-10181 GCA_037720875.1 Luteimonas sp.
ATGAATAAGAAACTCCTCTGTGCTGCGCTGTTGGGCGGACTGAGCGTGGCGCAGGCTGCTTCTGCGCAGGAGTTTGACGACCGCTGGTACGTGGCTGGTTCCACCGGTGTCAATTTCCAGGATGAAGACCGCGATACTGAAGACTCGATCTTCGGCACCCTCGGTTTCGGCAAGTTCCTGAACCCGAACTGGTCGGTCGAACTGGAACTGAACTATCAGAATCCAGACAAATCCAGCAACCCCAATCTGTGGTGGAGCCAGTACGGCATCTCCGCGGATGCGCGTTATCACTTCCGTGGTGCCGACCGTAACTGGTGGCCCTACATCCGCCTGGGCGTGGGTCTCCAGCGTCATGAAGAAGAATTCATTCGTGATCCGAGGTTCGGTACGCCGCGTGACGGCTTCCCGGCCCAGCATGAAGACAACAATGCCGCCCTCAATCTCGGCGCCGGTTTGCAGTTCGATTTCGGACGCGTTGATTTGCGTACGGAAATCGGCACTCGCGTTGACTTCGATGAAGAGCAGGCTACGAGGCTGCCGGGTAATCAGGCTTGCCCCAACGCAGGTTGTTTCCCGCAAGCCAATGCCATCGGCAGCGTGCAGGAAGATTATTTCAGCGATATTCTTGCCTCGGTCGGTCTGACGGTCGCGCTCGGTCCGGATCCGGTCGCTCCGGTTGGTCCGGCTCCGGTTGCTCCGAACTGTGCCGACAGCGACAGCGACGGCGACGGCGTGAACGATTGCGACGACAAGTGCCCCGGTTCGCAGGCTGGCCAGACCATCGGTCCAGACGGTTGCCCGGTGCCGGTGTCGATCGACCTGAAGGGTGTCAACTTCGACTTCGACAAGTCGACGCTGCGTCCGGATGCGATCGCGATCCTCAACGAAGCCATCGAAATCCTGAAGCGTTATCCCGAGCTGCGGGTTGAAGTTGCCGGTCATACCGACTCGATCGGTTCCGACGCCTACAACCAAGGCCTGTCCGAGCGTCGCGCCCGCGCCGTGTACGACTACCTGACCAGCAACGGTATCGATGCGGGCCGCATGTCGGGTCCGACCGGTTACGGCGAGAGCCGTCCGATTGCACCGAACACCAATGAAGATGGTTCGGACAATCCGGAAGGTCGCGCACGTAATCGCCGCACCGAGCTGAACGTCCAGAACTAACGGACGCAAGCTGAAGCTACACACGAAACCCGGCCTAGCGCCGGGTTTCGTTTTTTCAGGGATGGATGAATCGTTGGAGTCACGCGAAGATCCTTTGCAGGACGTGGAAGCCATGAGATGCCGCGTTTTCACTGACATCGCTTTACAGCACCGTAATCCGCGGGCTTGCCGTCTTGTTGCTGATGGACGCTGCACCTACACTCGCTGCAATCGCCATGCGGGAATGCCCATGTACAGGTCTCTGGTTGTTGTGCCCTTGTTGGTTGTGCCCTTGTTGGTTGTGTCGGGATGGGCGCAAGCACAATCCATCAATTGCTCAATGGCATCCGTGCCCCAGGCTGTCCCACAACGCCCCACGCTGCTCGCGCCTATCGCGTCGGAATTGACGGCGCCTGGTTCTCAGCTTGGTTCGCCCAGTGGCGTGCTGTCGCAGGCCTATGACGAAGCGCAATCAGTCGATCAAGTCCTGCTGCGTCTGCGCATTGAAGGCTGCCAGAATGTCGCGAAGGCGATACCTGCGCCGAGTGCGCTCGATCCGAATGATCCGGCTGCCTACAAGCCCAAGACCGAGTTTGACAACACGCCGTGGCGGTTCGACATGAGCCAGAACGGCAAGCGGATGACTGCTGATGAGTTCGATGCGTGGATGAAGTCCCGCGGTGTTCGCGTCGTGGGTCGTAATCCGGTTGCACCGACCGGCGCTACACCGGCTGTGCCTGGCGACGCGCCTGCGCAGGCAACTCCGGTGACACCATCTGCAGTACCTGCGCCAGCCCCCGCGACCATACCCACCTCACCCGCGTCACCAGTCACACCACCGCAAACTGCCCCCGTTATTCCTGCGCAGCCATCAGGCTCGCCTCCGGGACAGAAACCCAAGGAAGGCTGATCGACGCGTCCTGCCGGCGCCAGCCTGACATCAGTGCGTACGCGGTGCGCGCGGAAAAAAAGCGCTGACCTCGTTTTGATACCGCCGGTAATCGTCGCCACGGCTGCGCAGCGCTTGTTGCTCTGTCCACGGGATGCCACTGATGCGATAGAGGAAGACGAGCATCACGATGGGGCCGAGCCAGGTCAGCCACGCATTCGGCGAGCCGACGGCCAGCAATACGTACGCAAACCAGTGCACCCACTCACAGAAGTAGTTCGGGTGGCGTGACCAATTCCAGAGGCCTGTCCGACACGTCTTGCCACGATTGCCCGGATCATCGCGAAATTCAGCGAGTTGCGCGTCCGCAATGCTTTCCCCACCCACAGCCATGACCCAGACAAGCACGGCCAACAACGTCCAGATAGTCACATCCTCGACAGGATTCGTAGCGGCGCTGAGCAATGGCAATGCAAACAAGGCGACTAGCAATGCCTGCATTTGAAAAAAAACGAAGAATTTTGCCCGACTGCCGTTCCAGCGCTCGCGCAGCGCCTGGTAACGTCCGTCTTCGGCTTCATGCAGCACGCGCCGAAGCAAATGCACACACAAGCGTGCCCCCCAGACGGCGCCTCCCACGGCTGTCAGCAAACGAGGCAGCGCCGCCCCGGATGCGAGCAATCCAGCCAATAACGCCGCCAGCGACATCAGCCCCGCCCATGCGACATCCACGTAGCCCACATTGCGGATTCGCATGGAAAACGACCACACGCCCGCCATCGCCAATGCGCTGATCGCCCAAATCACCAGTGCAATCATCCAGATATTCATTGCCAAGTTCTTGCGTCTGTTTGGTGCTGATGCAGTACCAACAATGAAGCCGTTTTCGTGACGCATGGGTGAGGAGCATCATGATTGTGTCCGATCAGCCACCAAAGGTTCCGCTACAAATGAGGGATGCGAAAACACCCCGACATGGACTGGCCCGCGTCTTGTCGAAGCAAGGCCTGTGCTCGCGAAATCAAGCCGAACGGCACATCCGCGAGGGACGTGTTCGGATAGATGGTCTCGTGGTCCGCGATCCGGAAATTCCGATATCACTCGAAGATCACGTGATCCTCGTCGATGGACAAGCACTGAGGCCGCCCGGCCGCGTCTATCTGATGCTCAACAAGCCGCGCGGCCTGGTAACGACCACAGCCGATGAGCAGGGACGCGAGACGGTCTACCGTTGTTTCGATGCGGCAGGCTTGCCCTGGATTGCACCCGTGGGGCGCCTGGACAAGGCCAGCGAGGGTTTGCTGCTGTTCTGCAACGATCCCGCATGGGCGGCCGTGATCACTGCGCCATCGACCGGACCGGATAAAACGTATCACGCGCAGATCGACAGCATCCCGGATGCCGCCTTGATCGCGCGACTGGTGACGGGAATCGAGATGGATGGTGAATCGGTGTCGGCGAAATCCGCAGTTCTGCTGCGTGCTGGCGAAAAGAATGCGTGGCTCGAAATCGTGCTGGACGAAGGCCGTAACCGGCAAATCCGCAGATTGCTGGCTGCGTTCGACATCACGGTGTTGCGATTGGTGCGTGTTGCGATCGGATCGCTTCAATTGGGTGCGTTGGGGAAAGGACAGTGGCGTGAGCTGACGCAGGATGAGTGCGGGGCCTTGGTGAATGGTTTCAGGCGTCAAGCTGAGTGCAGGTGAGCCGGACGCTCTTGAAGCGTCGAGCTTGTCCGATTGTTTGCTAGGGAATCAACAGGACCTTGCCAACCGCGCGCCGGCTTTCAAGATGCGCATGCGCGGCGGCGCCGTCTGCCAATGCAAAGCGTGCGTCGATACTCACCCGCAAGCGGCTCGTGCGAATGGCTTCGAATAATTCTGCGGCACGTTCGCGCCGGTCTTCCTTGGTCCGCAATACGTTCCAGAGGTCGCCTCCGGTAAGCGTCTTCGATCCGTCCATCAGCAAGCGCGGATCGACAGGTTCCGGATTGCCGCCGGCCATGCCGTAAAACACCACTTGACCGCCGTTACGCACCGCACGCAGCGAATCCTGCACGGTGCTGCCAACCGAATCGTAGGCGACGTCGACGCCATTTCCGCCAAACGCCTGCGCGATCGCCACCCAGTCCTCGGCGTAGGTCGCGGTGGCGTGCGCGCCAGCCGCAGCTGCGACCGCTGTCTTCTCAGCCGTCGACGCCAGTGCCAGCACGCGCGCGCCGGATGCGACCGCGAGTTGCACCAGCAGTTGGCCGACACCGCCTGCGCCCGCGTGCACCAGCACGGTCTCACCTTGACGGATTGGATGGCTGTCGCGCAGCAGGTATTGCGCGGTCAATCCTTGCAGCAGCAACGCGGCGGCGGTTTCAAAATCGATATCGTCGGGCAGCGGGATCAATCGATCCTCAGGCACCGCCACGAGTTGGGCGTTGGCGAATGCACTGTCGGCAAAGGCGACGCGATCAGCGGACGCGAACTCGGAACCGGCCGGTGCGCTGACCACTTCGCCAGCGGCTTCATAGCCGGCAATCCAGGGCGGGTCGCCCGCCAGGTGGTAGTGACCTTGGCGACGGTAGATATCGGCGAAGTTGAGCCCGATCGCGCGCGTGCGCACCAGCACTTCACTGGTCGCTGGCACGGGGTCGGGCAACTCGCGAAGGTGCAGCACCTCTGGCCCGCCGAATGTCTCGAAAACAAGTGCGTGCACGTCAGGCCTTCAACACGCCGAGCTCATGCCCGATCTTGATGAAGGCGCCGATGGCGCGATCCAGATGATCGCGTGTATGCGCAGCCGAGATTTGAGTGCGGATGCGCGCCTGGCCTTGCGGCACGACCGGGAAGAAAAAGCCGATCGCATAGATGCCTTCTTCAAGCAGGCGCGTGGCGAACTTCTGCGCGAGTGGCGCGTCGTACAGCATCACCGGACTGATGGGGTGCGTGCCAGGCTTGATATCGAAGCCGGCGGTCGTCATCTGCTCACGGAAGTAGCGTGTGTTACCCGCCAGTTGCTCCCGCAACGCGCCTGCAGACGAGAGCATCTCGAATGCCTTGATACCTGGGGCCACCACATGCGGCGGCAGGGAGTTCGAGAACAGATACGGGCGCGAGCGTTGGCGCAGCAGTTCGATGACTTCCTTCTTCGCCGTGGTGAATCCACCAAGCGCGCCGCCCATCGCCTTGCCAAGCGTGCCGGTGAAAATGTCGATCTTGTCCAGCACGCCTTTCACCTCCGCCGATCCGCGACCGGTCGCGCCGAGGAAGCCGGTGGCATGGCATTCGTCGATATGAACCAGCGCGCCGTACTTTTTCGCCAGCGCAGTGATCTCGTCGAGCGGCGCGATGAAGCCGTCCATCGAAAACACACCGTCGCTGCTGATCAGCTTGGTGCGCGCGCCGGCCGCATCGGCGGCCTGCAGCTGTTTCTCCAGGTCAGCCATGTCGCAGTTGGCATAACGGAAGCGCTTGGCCTTGCACAGGCGCACGCCGTCGATGATCGAGGCGTGGTTGAGCGCATCGGAAATGATCGCGTCGTTCTCGTCCAGCAACGGTTCGTACAGGCCGCCATTGGCGTCGAAGCATGCGGCATACAGGATCGTGTCCTCGGTGCCGAAGAATTTCGCAATGGTCTGTTCGAGTTGCTTGTGCAGGTCTTGCGTACCGCAGATGAAGCGCACCGAGGCCATGCCGAAGCCGTGTGTGTCGAGCGCATCCTTGGCCGCTGCAATGATGTCGGGATGGTCGGCCAATCCCAGATAATTGTTGGCGCAGAAATTCAACACGGTGCGGCCATCGGCCAGCGTGATCTCGGCCGACTGCGGCCCGGTGATGATGCGCTCGGCCTTGAACAGGCCCTGGGCGCGGATCTCGTCGAGGGTGTCGGCGTAGCGTTGGGTCAGGGACATGGGATTGCCTTGATGATGTAGGGCGGGTCTTGACCCGCCGAACGCGATGGCGACTTTTGATCCTGCTGGACGCAATGGCGAGTCAACGATGCGATGGCGAGTCAACGATGCGATGGCGGGTCAACGATGCGATGGCGGGTCAACGATGCGATGGCGGGTCAAGACCCGCCCTACGCGATCAATTCCAGCTCAACACGACCTTGCCCGATTTGCCTGATTCCATCAGGTCAAAACCCTTCTGGAAATCGTCGATCGGCAATTGATGGCTGAGCACCTTGCCGAGCGGGAAACCACCCAGCACCAGCTGCGTCATCTTGTACCAGGTCTCGTACATGCGGCGGCCGTAGATGCCCTGCACGGTGAGGCCCTTGAAGATGATGCGGTCCCAGTCGACGCCCGCGCCCTTCGGCAACAAACCGAGCAACGCGACCTTGCCGCCGTGGTACATGCAGTCGAGCATGTCGTTGAATGCAATCGGATTGCCGCTCATCTCCAGTCCGACGTCGAAACCTTCCATGTGCAGGTCCGCCATCACGTCCTTCAACGACGTGTTGGTGACATTGACCACGCGCGTGGCACCCATGTCGGCGGCGAGCTTGAGGCGGTAATCGTTGACGTCGGTGACGACCACGTTGCGTGCGCCGATGTGCTTGCAGATGCCTGCCGCCATCACGCCGATCGGGCCGGCGCCGGTGATCAGCACGTCCTCGCCGACCACGTCGAATTCCAGCGCGCAATGCGCGGCGTTGCCATAGGGGTCGAAGAACGCGGCGAGTTCGCTCGGGATCTGGTCAGGAATCGGCCACAGGTTGCTGGCGGGCATCACGATGTACTCGGCGAACGCGCCATCGCGGGTGACGCCGATGCCGACGGTGTTCGGACACAGGTGTTGTTTACCCGCGCGACAATTGCGGCAATGGCCGCACACGATGTGGCCTTCCGCCGACACGCGTTGTCCGAGTTGGTAGCCGCTGACCCCGGGACCGATGTCGACGATCCGGCCGACGAATTCATGGCCGATCACAAGGCCCGGCTTGATCGTGCGCTGGCTCCATTCATCCCATAGATAGATGTGCAGGTCGGTGCCGCAAATCGCGGTCTTCTCCAGCTTGATCAGCACCTCGTTCGGGCCGGGAGTGGGCACCGGCACCTGTTCCATCCAGATGCCCTTGCCGGCTTCGCGCTTCACCAGCGCGCGCATCATGTTCAGGGGCGGAGTCATTTGCGACATGCGGTGATTGCCTTGTGTGTGATTGCCCGCGCAAAGTGGCAGGAACGTGCGGGGCAGGGCAGGAATTATACGCCCCGGCCTTCAGCCGCCAGATTGCCCGCCGCAGCGAGAATCGCCTATCGTGCTCGTCTTGACAGGGGAGATGCGCAATGCGCTTGAATACATTCGTGGCGATGACTGCCTTCACGATGACAGCAGCCGCCGGTGCTGCCTGCGCCGATGAAGGCATGTGGATGCCGTCGCAATTGCCCGAGATCGCTGCGCAATTGAAAGCCGCCGGCTTCAAGGGCAATCCATCGGACCTGGCCGAACTCGCCAAGCCGCCGATGAATGCGGTGGTGAAGGTCGGCGGCGCAACCGGCGCGTTTGTGTCGAAGGATGGTCTGGTACTGACCAACCACCATGTCGCGTTCGGCGTGATCCAGTACAACAGTGGCAAGACTGCTGACGGCCGGGACCGCGACCTCATCGGTAACGGTTTCATCGCCGCCGATCGCAACGCCGAACTGCCGGCCAATCCAGATTATCGCGTGCTGGTGACGACGGGCTTCGACCGCATCACCGACCGCATCCTCGCCGATGCACGCGGCAAGGCTGGACGCGCCTATTACGATGCGGTCGACGTGGCCAGCAAGGCCGCTGTCGCCGAATGCGAACGCGAAGCCGGCAATCGCTGCAGCATCGCCAACATGTACTACGGCACCGACTTCTACCTGATCCGCCAGCTTGAATTGAAAGACATCCGCTTGGTGTACGCGCCGCCCGATTCGATCGGCAATTACGGCGACGAGATCGACAATTTCGTGTGGCCCCGTCACAGCGGTGACTTCACCTTGCTGCGCGCCTACGTCGGCAAGGACGGCAAACCAGCCGCGTACGCGGCCGACAACGTGCCCTACCAGCCGCCCGCGCATCTGCAGGTGTCAACAGATCCCGTGGCCGAGGGCGACTTCGCGATGCTGGCCGGTTATCCGGGCACGACATTCCGTCATCGCATGGCGTCGGAGTTCGCCGACCAGATTCAATGGCAATTGCCATCGCGCGTGGACTTGCTCGGTGGCCTGATCAAGACCATTGAATCGGCGACCGCAACCAAACCCGATGCGAAGGTGTTGTATGCCTCGCAGGTCGCGGGGCTCAAGAACAGTTTGAAGCGTGCGCAAGGCGAACTCGATGGCTTGCGCCGCAGCGATGCGGTCAAGGTACGGCGCGCGGACGAAGCGGCACTGCTGGCGTGGCTAGGCAAGCAGTCCGATGCGGCCACGACCCAGGCCGATATCCGTGCCGCGCAATCGGTGCTCGACGCGGGGCGCGGCACACGTGAACGCGACCAGCTGTTTGGACTGATGCGTTCGCAGACGCAGCTGTTGCGCTCGGCGCTGACCTTGCAACGCCTGGCCGCCGAACGCGGCAAGCCCGATGCGCAGCGTGAATCCGGCTACCAGCAACGGGACGAGGCGCTGATCGAAGGCGCCACCAAACAAGTCCAGCGCCGTTACGAACCAAGCATCGAAAAGGCCGTGCTGGTCGATGTGCTCACCCGTTACCGCGCGCTTCCCGCTGCGCAACGCATCGCCGAAGTCGATGCGGTGTTCGGTAACGACGCGGCGGCGGCGATGCGCGCGATCGATGCGCTGTATGCAGGCAGCAAGCTTGGCGATGAAGCGGAACGCTTGCGCCTGCTGGCTGCCTCGCCTGCCGACGTCGTCGCAAGCACCGACCCGTTGATGGTGGCTGCAGCCAGGTTATTGCCCGCCGTGTTACGCCAGGAAGAGGCCGACAAGTCCCGCGAAGGCGACCTGCTGCGCCTGCGGCCTGCCTACATGCGTGCACTGATCGGCTATCGCAAATCGCAGGGTCGCGCCGTGTATCCAGACGCCAATTCCACGCTGCGCGTCAGCTATGGCAAGGTCAGCACGATGGCGCCGCGCGATGGCGTGACCTATGTGCCGCTGACGACGGTACAGGGCATCGTCGAGAAGCACACCGGTAAGGCGCCGTTCGATGCGCCCAAGCCGCTGCGCGATGCGATCGCCAAGGGCGATTTCGGCAGCACGGTCGATCCCGAACTCGGCACGCAGACCGTGAACCTGCTGACCAATCTCGACACCACCGGCGGCAACTCCGGTTCGCCGGTGCTCGATGCCAACGGCAAGCTGATCGGCTTGAATTTCGACAGCAACTGGGAAGCGGTCAGCGCCAGCTGGATGTTCGATCCACGCTACAAGCGCGCGATCCACGTCGACCTGCGCTACATGCGCTGGTTGCTGGCCAAGGTCTATCCGGCGCCGCATTTGCTGAAGGAAATGCAGTTGCCGGCAGAGTGACATCAACGGGAACCTCTAGAAACCCGGAATCCAGCTCGTCATCCCCGCGAAGGCGGGGATCCAGCGACTCTAGGCTCTTGAAGCCAAAGCCACTGGATTCCTGCGTTCGCAGGAATGACTAGCAATGCGCGGGTTTCTAGAGGTTCCCCAACATCGTAGGGTGTCGGCCAAGATGAAGAAATAGTTTTTGTCGAATTTGTTTTTGATGGGACGACGCCGGTCGGTTTCGACCGGCGTTTTTATGTGGCGTACTAATGTCGGCTCAGCCCTCGCTCAAGTCTGAGGTCGCTGCGCCTTGTAAAGGACCGCTATTGATTTGAAAAGCTTGGCCAGCTTCGCTGTTGAGGGGTGTTGACAAGCTTCGCTGTTGAAAAGCTTTCGCCCTTTGGGCGAGTCACTCTTTGCCGGCGCAAAGAAAGTCACCAAAGAAAGCGCCTTCCCCGAGGTGGAGCACAGCCGGCCGCTTCGTTGTTCCTGTGATTTTCCGACTCGGCATCCTGCCTCGGTCGGAAAACGTCGCACATCCATGTGCGACGCCCTCCGGGTTATCTACTCCGCATGACTCACCCAGAAGCCGCTCGTCCTGAGCTTGTCGAAGGACTACTTACTCAATTTCAAATTGCATTCTTTTTAGGGCTCTTCGTGGAAACGTGTGGGTGATTTCACCCGATTTCACAGTTCCGGCAG
>JBBJNO010000318.1:0-2701 GCA_037720875.1 Luteimonas sp.
CGGATGTGGGCGCCGTCGACGTCGGCATCGGTCATGATGATGATGCGGTGGTAGCGCAGCTTTTCAACGTTGAATTCGTCCGGTCCGATGGAGGTGCCCAGCGTGGCGATCAGCGTGGTGATCTGCTCAGACGACAGCATTTTTTCAAAGCGCGCCTTTTCCACGTTGAGCACTTTACCGCGCAGCGGCAGGATGGCCTGGAATTTACGGTCGCGGCCCTGCTTGGCGGACCCGCCTGCGGAGTCTCCCTCGACGATGTACAGTTCGCACAGCGCCGGGTCTTTTTCCTGACAGTCGGCCAGCTTTGCCGACAGGCCCAGACCGTCCATGATGCCTTTGCGGCGTGTCAGGTCGCGCGCCTTGCGCGATGCTTCGCGCGCACGCGCCGCTTCCACGATTTTGCCGCAAATGATCTTGGCGTCGTTCGGCTTTTCCATCAGGTAGTCGGTCAGCGTCTTGGCGACGATCTCTTCGACCGGGCCCCGCACTTCGGACGAGACCAGCTTGTCCTTGGTCTGGGAGCTGAACTTCGGCTCCGGTACTTTGACCGACAGCACGCAGGTCAGGCCTTCGCGCATGTCGTCGCCAGTGATTTCAACTTTCGCCTTCTTGGCGTAGTCGTGTTCGTCGATGTACTTGTTGATCACGCGCGTCATCGCGGCTCGCAGGCCGGTCAGGTGGGCGCCGCCGTCGCGCTGCGGGATGTTATTGGTAAAGCACAGCACCTGCTCGTTGTAGGCGTCGTTCCACTGCATCGACACGTCCACGCTGATGTTGGTGTTCTGGTCCGACATGCGCTCGCCGGTGGCCTGGAAAATGGTCGGGTGCAGAACCGTCTTCGACTTGTTGATGTATTCGACGAAGCCGCGCGTGCCGCCTTCGAATGCAAATACTTCTTCCTTGCCGGTGCGCTGGTCGGTCAGCTTGATGCGTACGCCATTGTTCAGGAACGACAGTTCGCGGATCCGCTTGGCCAGAATCTCGTAGTGGAATTCGACGTGCGTGAAAATCTGTTCGTCGGCCCAGAAGTGGACGTCGGTGCCGCGTTTGTCGGTTTCGCCGATGACCTTGATCGGGGAGCAGGCTACACCGTTGACCATTTCGATTTCGCGGTTTTGCGGCACGCCGCGCACGAATTCCATGTAGTGCACTTTGCCGTCGCGGCGGATGGTCAGTTTCAGCAGTTTGGACAGACCGTTGACGCACGATACGCCCACGCCGTGCAAGCCGCCGGAGACCTTGTATGAGTTCTGGTCGAACTTGCCGCCGGCGTGCAGCTCGGTCATGACGATTTCAGCGGCTGAGCGTTTTGGCTCGTGCTTGTCGTCGAATTTGAGGCCGGTAGGAACGCCGCGGCCATTGTCGGTGATCGAGATCGAGTTGTCGGAGTGGATCGTAACGTGGATCTCGGTGCAGTGGCCGGCCAGCGATTCGTCGATCGAGTTGTCCAGCACTTCGAACACCAGGTGGTGCAAGCCGGTTCCGTCCGAGGTGTCGCCAATGTACATGCCTGGGCGTTTGCGCACGGCTTCCAGGCCTTCCAGAATTTGAATCTGGGCGGCGCCGTATTCCTGCTCTTTAGGAGGGATTGCTGGGGTGTTCTCGGACATGGACTGCTTTCTCTAAAAACTAGTTGTTTCGGGTGCTGGCTACTACGTCGTCCCCGCGTGCGCGAGGACGATGTGGGGTGTTTCCTAGATCCGCATTGGCATCACAACGTACTTGAAGTCCGCATTATCCGGCACCGACAGCAGCGCCGACGAATTCGAGTCGCCCAGTGAGATATTGACCTGGTCGCACTTCAGGTTATTGAGCACGTCGAGCAGATAGGTCACGTTGAAACCGATGTCGACGCTGTCGCCGCCGTAGTCGATCTCGAGTTCTTCAACCGCTTCTTCCTGGTCGGCGTTGGTCGAGCTGATTTTCATGCTGCCTGGGGTGATGATGCAGCGCACGCCCTTGAATTTATCGCTCGTCATGATCGCGGCGCGCTGCAATGACCGCAGCAGTTCGTCGCGCCCGATCGTGAAGTCGTTCTTGTAGCCCTTTGGGATCACGCGCGTGTAGTCGGGGAATTTGCCCTCAACCAGCTTGGACACCAGCTCGATGTCGGCAAACGTCAGCTTGACCTGCGAGGCGGAGATGTCCAGCTGGACCTTCTCGTCCGACTCTTCGAGCAGGCGCTGCAACTCAATGATGGTCTTGCGCGGGATGATGACTTCCTGGCGCGTGAATTCCTGCTCGGTCTCGACCTGGCAAAATGCGAGGCGGTGGCCGTCGGTCGCCACGGCGATCACGTTGCGGCCATCGAGCACCAGCAGCAAGCCGTTCAGGTAGTAGCGGATGTCCTGCTGCGCCATCGAAAAGTGCACCATGTTGAACAAGTGCTTGAGGGTTTTTTGCGGCAGCGTCACGGTGGCGTTGAAGGTCTCGGCCACGTTTACGGTCGGGAACTCGGCCGCGTCCAGCGTCTGCAGCGCGAAGCGCGACTTGCCGGTCTGGACTGTCAGGCGCTTGTTTGCCAGCGTCATCGTCACGTCGCCCGATTCCGGCAGCGCGCGCAGGATGTCGAGCAGCTTGCGCGCCGCGACGGTGGTACCTGCAACGTCGGCACCCGAGCCGATTTGTGCATGCGTGGTGATCTGCACTTCGGTGTCGGTCGACAGGAACGAGACGTTTTCGCCGTCCTTGCGGATGAGGA
>JBBJNO010000319.1:0-2698 GCA_037720875.1 Luteimonas sp.
CCGTCATCGGAAGTTTCGGATGTCGCCCTGGCTTACAGGTCGTCGCCCTTGATGTCATCGTCGGCGACCACTTCGGCGGCGGCCCATTCCAGCGCCTCGCGCTCGACGCGTTCCTTCTCGGATTTCTCGACCCGGTCGATGAACTCCTGATCGATCGTCCTGGCGGCGATTTCCCGCAACGCCAGCACGGTCGGCTTGTCGCCGTGCTCGCTGTTGTCGAGCTTGGATTCGACGCCATTGGCGAGCTGGCGCGCGCGCTTGGCGGCCATCATGACCAGGTCGAAACGGTTGTCGACCACTTCCAGGCAATCTTGAACGGTGATGCGGGCCATAGGCTTTCCGGCGTCCCTGGCGGGCCGCCCTGTCGATTTGGAGGGGCGCGAATTGTAGCGGTGCGGTCGCCGCAAGCGCAATCACGCCGCACTTGGATCGCTTATGGATCAGTCAGTTAGAGCGCATGCGGGTGTCCGGCACCGGCAAATGCGATCTGAAAGCGGCGCCCTCATCCCTCCTCGATGCCCATGTGATCGGAACGTCCACGAGTGCACCTCTCGAAGGGAACGGCTCGCAGCTTAGCTTTGGCGATGCAACGAAAGAACGATGTCGTCGGTAGACCCGTAGGGCGGTGCACATGGATGTGCGCCCTGCATTTCATATAACGTCAGCCGACCGAGGCAGGATGCCGAGTCGGAAAATACCTGTAGCAATCAATCTATGGGCTGTGGACTTTGGCCAAGGCATTTCTTTGGTGACTTTCTTTGTGCCAGCAAAGAAAGTTACCCGCCGTCAGGCGGAAGCTTTTCGACTCTCGCCGACAACAAAAATCCGATGCTGCATTGCAGTCGGCGGAGGAACCAAAACGATGACCTCAGCCGCCGCCTACTTTGAACCAACGGAATCGTCATCCAGCAGCAACGCCATCAACAGCGGCGCATGCCGTGCCACCTGCGCCTCCTTGCGCAACCGGCTGGCGATGAAGATGCTGCGCATCTCCTCCACCGCCGTGTCGAAATCGTCGTTGACGATGACGTAATCGAACTCGCCATAGTGCGACATCTCCTCGCGCGCCGCGGCGAAGCGCTGGGCGATGGTGGCCTCGCTGTCCTGCCCGCGGGCGCGCATGCGCTGCTCCAGCGCGTCGCGCGAGGGCGGCAGGATGAAGATGCTGACCGAGTCCGGCACCTTGTCGCGCACCTGCCGCGCGCCCTGCCAGTCGATCTCCAGCAGCACGTCCCGGCCCTGCGCCAGCTGCGGCTCGACCGACTGCCGGGCGGTGCCTTTCCAGTCGCCGTGGACGCGGGCGTACTCGAAGAATTCGCCGGCATCGATCATGCCCTGGAACTCGTCCTCGCCGATGAAGTGGTAATGCTCGGCATGGCGCTCGCCCGGCCGCGGCACGCGCGAGGTGAACGAGATCGACAGGCAGATGTTCTCGTCGCGCGCCAGGCAGGCGTTGACGATGCTGGATTTCCCGGCGCCCGAGGGTGCGGCGACGATGTAGAGGGTGCCTCTCATGGTTGCGATTCTGCCATGCCGTCTTATCCCTGTAGGAGCGGCTTCAGCCGCGAGCCCTCGATCGTCATTCCCGCGAAGGCCGAAATCCAGCGATTTGGCGTTCGCGGGCTCAAAGTCACTGGATTCCCGCCTTCGCGGGAATGACGGCTGGCGAGAACCAAGTCACTGGATGACTCGCTGCGCTCGCCCTTCGGCCATTCGCTTGCGCGAATGTTCGCTCCGGCCTTCGGCCCGCGCAGTCCCGCCTTCGCGGGAATGACGAGCAGATGATTCGGCTCGCCACGCCCTGAGCCGACCACCCAACCCTACTCGATGTTCTGCACCTGCTCGCGGATCTGGTCGATCAGCACCTTCAACTCAACCGCCGCCTGCGAGGTGCGTTTGTCGACGGATTTCGAGCCCAGCGTATTCGCCTCGCGATTGAATTCCTGCAGCAGGAAATCGAGCCGGCGGCCGACGGGTTCCTTCTGCCCGAGCACGCGCCTGATCTCGATGATGTGGCTGTCGAGCCGGTCGAGTTCCTCATCGACATCGAGTTTCTGCAACCACAACACCAGTTCCTGCTCCAACCGTCCCGGATCGGCAGGCTGGGCAAGATCGGCCAGGCGCGCCTGCAGTTTGTCGCGCTGGCCGATGCGGATCAGCGGCATCAACGTACGCACTTCGGCGGCGCGCTCGGCGACGGCATCGACGCGTTCGCGGATGACGCTGGCCAGGTTGCCGCCCTCGCGTTCGCGCGCGGCGACGAAGTCGTCGAGCATGCCGTCGAGCAGGCGCAGCGCTTCGGCCTGCAGCGCCTCGGGATCGGCGTCGAGCCCCTGCAGCACGCCGGGAAACTGCAGCAAGTCGACGAACTGCGTGCGCACGCCGGGAAACCGCGCGTCGACATCGTTGGCCAATGCCGACAACCGATCCAGCAAGCCTGCATTGAGTTGCAAGGCATCGCCGCCCGCCGCCGAGCGCAGGCGCATGCCGAGGTCGACCTTGCCACGCGACACGCGCGCCGCGATGCGTTCGCGGATCGCCGGTTCCAGCGCGCGCAATTCCTCGGGCAGGCGCACGCCGAGTTCGAGGAAACGGTGATTGACCGCGCGGATTTCGCAGGCCAGCGTTCCAAAGGCCGTGGTGCGCTCGGCGGCGGCATACGCGGTCATGCTGCGGATCATGCGGTGCTCGTGTCGGC
>JBBJNO010000320.1:0-2696 GCA_037720875.1 Luteimonas sp.
AAAAACAAAGCCCGGCGCAAGGCCGGGCTTCGCTGAAACTTGCCGCGTGTCGCTCAGTTCTGCACGTTGACCTCGGTACGGCGATTGCGTGCACGGCCTTCCGGATTGTCGGAACCATCCGGGTTGGTGTTGGGCGCAATCGGCCGGCTCTCGCCGTAGCCAGTGGGACCCACCAGGCGACCGGCATCGATGCCACGGCCGGTGAGGTAGTCGTACACCGTCCGGGCTCGGCGCTCGGACAGGCCCTGGTTGTACTGATCACTGCCGATCGAATCGGTGTGACCGGCGATCTCGACGCGCATCTGCGGGTACCGGCCGAGGATGGAGATGGCTTCGTCGAGGATCGCGACTGCGTCCGGCCGCAGGGTGGACTCGTTGAAGTCGAAGTTCACGCCTTTGAGATCGATGGTGAGCGGCACCGGGCAACCGTCGGGACCGATCGCCTGGCCCGCCTGGGAACCCGGGCACTTGTCGTTGCAGTTGTTGACGCCGTCGCCGTCGTCATCCATGGCCGAGCAATCGGCCACCGCGATCGGTGCCGGGGCAGCGGCGGCCAAAGCCGGGGCGCCGAACCGATACACCAAGCCGATCGACGCCAGATCGATGTCGCCCTTGTTG
Organism: Luteimonas sp.; assembly: GCA_037720875.1. Taxonomy (GTDB): domain Bacteria; phylum Pseudomonadota; class Gammaproteobacteria; order Xanthomonadales; family Xanthomonadaceae; genus JALYOU01. The sequence continues at coordinate 619 of JBBJNO010000320.1, forward strand.
CCGACGGCGTCATCAATCCGATAGCGCTCAGCCTCCACGCGCATCCCCAGCGATTCGTTGAAATCGTACTGCAGGCCCACGCCGAACTTGTAGTTGGTATCGCGAATGCTGGGATTGGGATCCAGCACATTGACGGAGCCGGTGCCGACAAAGGTGTCCTTGGCTTCGGCGTAGAGCACGCCCGCCCGCACGAACGCGGAAAACTTATCGGTGAACGGCAGAATCCCGAGCAGGTCGACATTCACGCCGCGCAGTTCGATATGGCCGGTCAGCGTTCCCGCTGGTGTGGTCGTCGCCGTGTAGCCGAATTCACCGAGGTCGACATAGCCGCCTTCAACGGCGAAGTTGCGGTGAAAGCGGTAGCCGCCGAACACCTTGTAGCCAGTGTCGCGGTCGTCATCGGCGATCGAGACCGCGGTGAAACGTCTGGCCAGCAGGCTGCTGGTGATTCTTTCGTCGTCGATGGTTGCGGCCAAGCCGCCGACGTTGCCTCCGACGTACCAACCCGGCTCGTGCTGCGCCATTGCGCATGGGCTGGCAATAACAGCCACTACGGCCACGCCCAGCATTCGCGGCGATCTGGATGACTTGCGGTTTGCCAATTTCATGTTTCTCTCCCGTGAGGCATATCCAATATTCCTTCTGCCGCTCAGCCCAGGCTTGCTGCTGATCGAGCGGTAAGTTTGGCGGCGGTCGCGGCCGACCGGTCGCTCCGTCGGCCGCGCTTTCGTGCCGAGTCCTACGGGCCAGGTACGTTGATGACGGTGTTGACCATTGTGACCGAAGCGCCCAGTGACAGTGCCCGGCCATTGAGCGTCACGATCGTGAGATTGCCAGCGGTGGAGATGGTCACGCCCGACTGGGCGATGATGGTGCCTTCCATGGTCCCGCCGCCGCCGGCGTTGATCGTCGCTGCGCTGCCGACCTGCCAGAACACGTTCTTGGCCTGCGCGCCGTTGATCAGGATCACGCTCTGCGGGAATGCCGCACCCGGACCGCCGACGGTTAGCGTTGTCGCCATCTGGAAAACAAACATGGCGTTGGAGTCGCCTCGGGCATCCAGCGTCAGGTTGCCTCCGATGATTCTGAACGAGCCTGCGGCGGCGGTATACGTCCCGGGGGCGAGCACAAGGTTGGCGAGGTTGCCCGCACCGGGATCGGAACCGGGCGGTAGCGCCACCAGCGCGTTGTACGCGGTGAGCGCGTCGGCCCTGGCCTTGGTCGCGATCGCCAGCGTAGCCGCCGTTCCTTCGGTCGGGCAGGCGGGCGTCGGCGGAGGCGGCGCGGTAAAGATCTTGCCGTTGACGGTGCCGACGTTCAGCGGCGTTTCCGTGTAGGTGCAGCCAGGTCCGCCGTCATGGAATCCGGTCACCGCGGTGGAGACGGCGGTGGTACCGAGATCACCATTGATCACGGTAAGCAATCCCTGGTTGGTGACGCCGGCGGAACCGCCGAACGCCCCGAACGGCGACGCTGCGCCCAGCGGCGGTGGCGGCGGAGGCGGCGTCGCGCACGAGGCAACAGTGAAGTTCCAGCTGAAGTCGCTGGTCATCGTATTGCCCGGCATCGCCTGATCCTTGACCCCGCTGGCACCGCCCTTGATCGTCGCGGTGTAGGTAACGCCGACGGTCAGCGGAGCATTCGGCGTGAAGGTAGCTATGCGTCCGGTGGCACTGTCCAGCACCAACGATGAAGCGACGACAGGTGTCGAAGTCGGGGCCGGGCCGTTCACGGTGAACGTCGCCGGATTGACCGTGGTGGGATCCAGTCGCAACCCCGACGGAACATTGAAGCTCGCGTTGATGGTCGCGCCGGGACATACGTTGTTTGCGCCGCCGACCGGGTTGGTGGAACTGACCGAGATATTGGTCGCCGACGGCGGGGGCGGGGGCGGCAGGGGAGGCGCGACTGTGGTAAACGTCCAGACGTAGTTGCTTGCCGCCGGTAGCGGCGCCTGGTTGCCCGCAAGTGCATTGCCGGACAGGTCGGTGGCCGTGGTGGTGATGGTCGCCGTGTAGGTCGTGCCCAGTGCGAGCGGGGCGGACGGCGCGAAGGTCGCAGTGCGCGTGCCGACATCG
>JBBJNO010000321.1:0-716 GCA_037720875.1 Luteimonas sp.
GTGGCCGCGGCCGGGGACGAGCCGGTTGTGAGCTCCAGGCAGCGTTGCATTCGAAGTCGGGAACACGATGTTGTCGCAGTTCGAATACCAGCAGGTAAAGGGAACCTGCTGCGCGCAGCTGCGTTCACTTTCGATGCGCTGCAGCCATTCGCCTCCCATGCGCATCTGGCGGCCGTTTTCGCTGTGGCCGAAGCGAGCCAGCCAGGTCCCACCGTGCGGGGTTCCGATCGTCACGATGCGATGAACCCGGTCGCCCCCGAAGTCGCGCAGCCAAGCACGAGCGGCAAGCCCGCCCATGCTGTGGCAGATCAGAACAGGCGGGTGCGAAGTGTCGGCGGTGACGCGCCGGATCGCATCGTCCAGTATGTGGACATAGCTGTCGATCGAGCCGAATACCGGCTCGAGGTCGACGGCGACGAAGGCATGGCCTGCTGCACGCAGATCCTGCAGCCATGGCGTCCAGAAACCGCGGTTGCACAGGAAGCCGTGGACGAACACCACGCCACGTCTGCCGTTGGTCGGCATGTGATCGGGGACCGCCCGAGAGCGAAAAGGCTGGCGCCAGCCAAAGACGCTGAGCGCAACGCGACTTTCGCGCGTCCATGCCCGGATGCATTGGACTGCGCTGGCGCGTCCCCCCGGATCCGGTCCGCTGACCAGGTAGGTGGCGATGAACTCCGCCGCCAGAAACACAGCATGTGCAACGGTCAGCGCCA
>JBBJNO010000321.1:726-2694 GCA_037720875.1 Luteimonas sp.
AACACGCCTGATATCGCCAGCCAGAACGACCGATCCCACCAGAACGCTATCCAGCCGATCGCGGTCAGGATGCAGCCGAGAACCAAGCATTGCTGTAGACGCGCGACCATTCGCACGACTATCGCATGCGCGACAGATCGAACGTCGCACTAGGACAAGCCCGCTGGCGGCCCATCCGGCCTGGATTCGACAATCCGCGCCAAGGAGCTCCCATGCACTCATCCGCATTGAAAAACTATCCGGCCGGTGTGCCGCACGATGTCGATCCCGAGCAGTACCGGTCGCTTGGGCACCTGTTCGACGAATCCTTTCGGCGCCACGCGAAGCAGCCCTTCTCGGTGTGCATGGAACGTTGGATGTCTTACGGCGAACTCGACGAACTATCCAAGGCGTTCGGCGCCTGGCTGCAGTCGCGTGGCCTCGAACCGGGCGCGCGCGTCGCCATCATGCTGCCGAACGTGCCGCAGTTCGCGGTCACGATGTGCGGCGTTCTGCGTGCAGGCTACACCTGCGTCAACGTCAACCCGCTCTATACAGCACGCGAACTCGAACACCAGCTCAAGGATTCGGGCGCTACGGCGATCGTGATCCTTGAGAACTTCGCTTTCACGCTCGAGCAGGTGATCGACCGCACGCCGCTGAAGCATGTAGTGGTCGCCTCAATGGGCGATCTGCTCGGCGGCGTGTACGGCACATGGATCACTTTGGCCGTGCGGCATCTCGCCAAGATGGTGCCGCCGTATAAGCTGCCACTCGATGACGGACGTACCGTAACTGCATTTCCGACGGCGATATCTGACGGCAAGGGCCGCGCTTTGGCGCCCGACCCGAGCACGCTCGACTCGATTGCCTTCTTGCAGTACACGGGGGGCACCACCGGCCTTTCGAAGGGTGCGGTCCTGACCCATCGCAACATCATCGCCGCCACGCTCCAGGCAGAAGCGTGGTTCACACCCGCATTGACGCGCGCGGGTGACTTGTCCAAAGTCAACAGCATCGCAGCGCTGCCGCTCTATCACATCTTCGCTTTGACCTTGTGCCTGCTCGCAATCCGGCAGGGCTCGCATCTCACCTTGATTCCCAATCCACGCGACTTCGACAAGTTCATTGCCGTGCTCAAGAAGCGGCCATTTCACATGCTGCCCGCGGTGAATACATTATTCAATGCCTTGCTGATGCATCCCGAATTCAAGAACCTCGACTTCTCGACGCTCTTCGTGTCTCAAGCAGGCGGCATGGCTGCTTCGGAAGGAACTGCTCGCAAGTGGTTTGAAACGACTGGGTGTCCCATGATTGAAGGTTGGGGCATGAGCGAAACCTGCGCGATCGGAACCAACAATCCGGTATCCAACAAGGCCTTCACCGGCACTATCGGTTTACCGCTGCCCGGCATCGAGATCGCGATCAAGGACGACGACGGGCACCCTGTTCCTCTAGGCGAAGCTGGCGAGTTGTGTATCAAGGGTCCAAACGTCATGACGGGCTACTACAACCAACCAGTCGAAACCGCCGCTGCATTCACTTCAGATGGTTTCATGCGGACAGGGGATATCGCAATAATGCAGGAAGACGGCTACAGCCGGATCGTGGATCGCAAGAAGGACATGATCCTCGTCAGCGGTTTCAACGTTTTCCCGAACGAACTTGAAAACGTGATCTCCTTGTGCCCTGGGGTTGTCGAATGCGCCGCTGTCGGTGTACCTGACGAAAAACAGGGTGAAGCGATCAAGGTCTTTGTAGTGCGCAGAGATCCACTGCTCACAGAAGAAAGCGTTATGCGTTTCTGCAGCGAGCAGCTGACGGGCTACAAGCGGCCGAGGCACATCGAGTTTCGTGACAGCCTGCCGAAGACGAACGTGGGCAAGATTCTGCGGCGTGAATTGCGAACTCGCGCGGATAACTAAGCGCTAAAAACTCATAAAGCAAAAAGCCCAACCTTTTAGGGGTTGGGCTTTATGGGCTGTAAGA
>JBBJNO010000322.1:0-2690 GCA_037720875.1 Luteimonas sp.
CGCCAACGGTCCTGCTGGTGAAAACCGTCAAGGGCTTCGGCATGGGCAAGTCGGGCGAAGCGCGCAACACCGCGCACCAGACCAAGAAGCTCGATGACGAGGCAATCCGCGAAATGCGCGACCGCTTCGCCATTCCAATCCCTGACGACCAGCTGGCCGAGATTCCGTTCTTCAAGCCTGCCGCCGATGCGCCTGAAATGGTCTACCTGCACAAGCGCCGCGAAGCGCTGGGCGGCTACCTGCCGCAGCGCCGCCCGCAAGCGGCCGAAACGCTGCCGGTGCCCGCGCTGTCGGCATTCCAGAACGTGCTCGACGCCACTCCTGAAGGGCGTGAGATCTCGACCACGCAGGCGTACGTGCGTATCATCTCGACGCTGCTGCGCGACCCGAATCTGGGCCAGCGCATCGTGCCGATTCTGGTTGACGAATCGCGCACCTTCGGCATGGAAGGTCTGTTCCGTCAGATCGGCATCTTCAACCAGCAAGGGCAGTTGTACGAGCCGGTCGACAAGGACCAGGTCATGTACTACCGCGAGGACAAAGCTGGCCAGATCCTGCAAGAAGGGATTAACGAAGCGGGCGGCATGAGCTCGTGGATTGCTGCGGCGACGTCGTATTCGACCAACAACCGCATCATGATCCCGTTCTACACGTTCTATTCGATGTTTGGCATGCAGCGCATTGGCGATTTGGCCTGGGCGGCGGGCGACATGCGTGCACGCGGCTTCCTGATGGGCGGCACCGCCGGACGCACCACGCTGAACGGCGAAGGCTTGCAGCACGAAGATGGCCACAGCCACGTGATGGCGGCGACCATTCCGAACTGCCTGCCGTACGACCCGAGCTTTGGCCATGAAGTGGCGGTCATCATTCAGGATGGTCTGCGCCGCATGGTAGCCAACCAGGAAGACGTGTTCTATTACATCACGCTGATGAACGAGAACTACCCGATGCCGGGCATGAAGGCTGGCACCGAGGAAGGCATCCTGAAAGGCATGTACCTGCTGCAGGAAGGCAAAGCCGATGCCAAGCAGCGCGTGCAGCTGATTGGTTCGGGCACGATCCTGCGCGAATCGATGTTTGCGGCCGAACTGCTGGAGCAGGATTTCGGCATCGCCGCCGACGTCTGGTCCGCGCCTTCACTGACCTTGATTGCCCGCGACGGTCAGGATGCCGAGCGCTGGAACATGGTCAACCCGACCGCGCAGCAGCGTTCGCCGTACGTGACGTCGTTGATGGAAAAGACCACTGGTCCGATCATCGCCACCACCGACTACATGCGTTTGTTCGCCGAGCAGATTCGCGCGTTCATGCCGAAGGGCCGTACTTACAAGGTGCTGGGAACCGATGGTTTTGGACGTTCCGACAGCCGCGTCAAGCTGCGCGAATTCTTTGAGGTTAATCGCCATTACATCGTCGTGGCAGCACTCAAGGCGCTGGCCGACGAAGGCGTGATTGCGACCTCAGTCGTGGCTGATGCCGTTGCCAAGTACGGCATTGATCCGAACAAGCCCAATCCAGTGACCCAGTAAGAATCGCCACCACATTGTCCCCGCCTGCGCGAGGACGATGTGCTGCGTGCGCCTAAACGAATAAGAACGGAGCAGCTATGAGCATTGTGGAAGTCAAAGTCCCGGATATCGGCGACTTCAAGGAAGTCGAAGTTATCGAACTGATGGTCAAGCCGGGCGACACCGTCAAGGTCGACCAGTCGCTGGTCACGGTCGAATCGGACAAGGCCAGCATGGAAATCCCGTCCAGCCATGCCGGCGTGGTCAAGGAATTGCGCATCAAGATGGGCGACAAGATCGCTGAAGGATCGCTATTGCTGATCCTTGAAGCATCCGACGCGGCAGCGCCTGCCGAAGCAGCAGCACCGGCACCAGCAGCGCAAGCTGCGCCGGTACCAGCGTCAGCGGTCGAAGCGCCGCCGGCTGCCGCACCAGCGCCCGCAACAGCGGCACCAGCACCGGCACCGGTCGCCGCCGCACCGTCGGAAGTGCCTACGTCAAACGCCAAAGCCCACGCATCACCATCGATTCGCAAGTTCGCGCGCGAGCTGGGCGTGGACCTGACGCGCATTGCCGGCAGCGGCCCGAAGGGTCGCATCACCCAGGAAGACGTGCAGAACTTCGTCAAGGGCGTGATGGCGAGCGCCTCGCCAGGCAACGGCAGCACCGCAGCCAAGGGTGGCAGCGGTGTCGGCCTCGACCTGCTGCCATGGCCGTCGCTCGACTTTTCCAAATTCGGCCCGACCGAATTGCTGCCGCTGTCGCGCATCAAGAAGATCAGCGGCCCCAACTTGCACCGCAACTGGGTGTTGATTCCGCACGTAACCCAGTTCGACGAGTCCGACGTTACCGACCTCGAACAGTTCCGCGTCGATTCGAACGCGGCGCTGGCCAAGGCCAAGTCGACCGTCAAGCTGACCATGCTCGCTTTCGTGATCAAGGCCAGTGTCGCGGCGCTGAAAAAATACCCGGCCTTCAATGCATCGATCGACGAAACGGGCGCCAACCTGATTCTCAAGCAGTACTACAACGTGGGCTTTGCGGCCGACACGCCGAACGGCCTGATGGTCCCGGTGATCAAGGACGCCGACAAGAAGGGCGTGCTGCAGATCTCGGTCGAGATGAGCGAGCTGGCGAAGAAGGCGCGCGACGGCAAGCTCTCGCCGGGCGAGATGAGTG
>JBBJNO010000072.1:0-10119 GCA_037720875.1 Luteimonas sp.
GGCCCCGCCGTCGCCCACCGCGCCAAGGTTCTTGGTGGGGTAGAAGCTGAAGGTACCGATGTCGCCGAAACCGCCGGCCAATTCGCCGCGTGCAGAGCGCGCGCCATGCGCCTGTGCGCAGTCCTCGACCACCCGGATGCCGCATTTCTCGGCCGCCGCCATCAGTCCGGCCATGTCGGCCAGACGTCCGTAGAGATGGGTCACGATCACCGCCGCCACCCGCGCACCGCCCTCGCGCGCGAGCGCCGCGGCGAGCGATGCGGGCGTCATGAGCCCGGTCGCCGCGTCTACGTCGACGAACAGCGGCTCCGCGCCGACGGCGAGCACCGCGCCCGTGCCGTACATCGCGGCATTCGCGACAACGGCCACCCGGTCGCCCGACCCTACGCCCAGCGCCCGCAAGGCCAGCTCAAGCGCGTCGGTCCCGTTGGCCACCCCGACGCAATGCGGCACGCCGACATAATTCGCGAACTCGGCCTCGAATTGCTCGACGCGAGGGCCGAGGACGTAGTGGCCGCTCCGCAACACCTCGCCGGCGACCTCTGCCAAGGAGGAGGCATAGCGCTCGGCGGCGCGCGAAATCGCGTTGATGGGGACGCTGGTCCGGCTCACTGCGGCCGTGCCCTCGTCGCTTAACCGTTGAGGGTGGTGTCCGGTCATTTGACGGTGAAGTTGCCGGCGGGAATCGTGCGCGAGCCTTCGTGCAACTCGACCGGGAATGTGCCCGCAACTTTCAGGTAGTCACCGGGAATGGTTGCGGTGATTACCTTTTCGCTGACCACCACGCCGGTCAGCGGCTTGCCATCGAAAGTCACCGTGATCGGGTCTGTGCCCGCAGCACCGTTGATCTCGAAGAAAACCCCCGAGTTGCCATCCGCCTGGACGTTGAACGCAACACCGGCAGCCGTGTTATCCGGGGCGAATCGCTGCACCGCAAGGGGAGGCTGGGTTTCCACGATCTTGACCGGAAGCGCTGGAGCCGGCGGGGGGTTCGTCAACGATGGCTCGAGCGTGTCGCTATCACCGCCGCTGCAAGCCGATAGCAGGCCGATCAGCGCGATGCAGACGGCGATCCGCGGCCCGGTTTTTGACAGCAATTGGCCCATAACGTAATCTCCTTGGCGGAAGGGGTAAGAAAAAATTTTGATACCCGAAAGTGCAGTGCAGTCGATGTGCTCGATACAGAAGGCACGCGCGGCGCATGCGCATCACGCGTCACGGACGTAATGCACAAGATTACAAGATGACCGCGAAGGCAGGCAAGGACGACAACGTGCTTACGCGGAGTTTGCGCGTGGATTCACAGGAATGGCCGCGAAAATCTGCATCAACGGCGTTCTTCGGCCTGCTGCGCGGCCGGGTGGGCTGGCTCGTTGTCGCGGCTGCGATGTATGTGGTGCTCAACATCGTCGTCGCGCCTGCGGGGTTTTATCCGATACACCAGGACGACTACGTGGTCCTCGGTTCCGGGCTTGAAAGGGTAACGTTCTTTTCCGAGCGACCGGTGTCAAACAACATCGCGTTCCTGCTTGGCTACCTTGGTAGCGTCGCCTCGTATGCCGTCCTGAACCTGCTTACGGTATTGGTTCCGGTATTGGTACTGTGGTTCGTCTCGGTGTTTCTGCAGGTGCGGGTCAAGTGGCCGGCGGCGGTGCTTTGCTTTGCCATCGTGTTCGGTGACGCGAGCGCTTTCGAGCATGGCAAGTACCTCGGGCTTATCAGTAACCTCTGTTCGCACTTCTTTGGTACCTGTTCGCTGCTGCTGCTCCTGTGGGCGGCGAGAGGTGGCGATCGCAGCAGGGCCGCGTGGGCCGGTTCCGCATTTCTGCTTTCCGCATTCAGCAAGGAGGATTTCCTTCTTCCGGTGGCGATCATGGCTGCTGTGCTGCTGCTTGAGCAGGCTCGAGCGAAGGGGCTGCTGCACCCTGGAACGCGTCGCGCCGGCGGGGCGCTGCTGATGGTGGGCCTCCTGATCGGAGCGGCGGTTGCTTACAACCTGCTCAGGTCGAGCCCGTTTCTCGCAGGAATGTCAGGCCCACCCGTGAGTTCGGCCGCCGCCTATGCGGTCGACACGAATCCTCTGCACTTGGTCAGCAGTTTCTGGAGGTTGACGGCGACCTACGTCCCGTTGGCGAGCATCGCGGCGCTCATCGGCCTTGCCGCTGCATGGGCGTTGGCGCCTTCGCGACGGCTTCGCTTGGCTTGCCTTGCACTGATGACCTGCTCGCTCGTGCTGCCGTATGCGCTGATACCCAACAACAGTCCGGGCTATCGCGCGTTCGCGTGGCTGCCATGGCTCGCAGCCACCGCGGCGATCGGGATTCAACTGGTCAGCGACAGGGTGACCGCCCGAAGTGGGTGGTCCAAAATCATGGCGGGGGTATTGGTGCTGGCGCTATCCGCAACCGCCGTGTACTTCCTCTGGCGACCGCGGATGGTGATCGCCGGCTGGTATGGCCAGGTCCAGGCGATGAACTCGCGCATGGGGCGCAGCCTGGTCACACACCGGGCGGCCATACTCGCTGCGCCACAGGTGGCTGTCATCGGGATGGAAGGCCTATCGCCGTGGTCGAACAATAATGGCGAATACCTCAGCCGCAGGCTCGGTTTCCGCGGGGTGTGGGTGGTATTTGTGAATGGAAACTCCGACAGATTCCATCTGGATCCACCCGGATTCCAACCGGCGGATCTTCCGCCCGCCGATCGGATCACTGTGCAACCGCTATCCAGGCTGTGCGAGTGGCCCGATATCCCGGCGCTGACGTATGACGGGCAGGGAACCGGGGTCCTTGGAACGACCGCGTCCGCCTGCGCGTCGATGCGGGGCGCCAACGCGCCCCGCTGAAACCCTGCGGCAAAGGTTATTGAGGCTTCTTTGGCTCGGCCGGTGCGCCGCTCTTGGCCTCAACCACGAATGTACCAGCCGGTATGCGAACGCCGCCCACTTCCAGCTCGATCGGGTAGTCGCCCGCGCTGGCCATGTATTGGACGGGAATGGTGCTGGTCACGATCAGGTTCACGACCACGCCGTCGGCCATGGGCTTGCCATCGAACCAGAGCTTCACCGCACCCACGGGCGAGCTGCTGAGCTGGAACGAGATGCCGGAATTGCCATCGCGCTGCACATTGAAAGGAGTGCCGGCAGGCGTGGTGTTGGGCGAAAAATTGACCACCTTCAGAGCTTCCCCCGGCTTGCTGGCTACGCTGTCAGCTGCGGGCGGAGTGGTTGGGGCCGGTTTTTCGCCACAGGCGCCCAGCAGGAGGACCGCGAGAAGAAGGCCTGCATTCCTAGAAATGTGCTTGCTGAATTGTGGGATACGCATCGAATTCGGTCCTGTAATGAATTATGGGTTTACGAACGCTCTGTGTTGGAGTCTCGCGCAAGACTCTAATCTGGTCGCCCGATTGGTTGAAAAGATAACACGTGCCCTTCGTGCCCGAGACGGCGCAGGTCGGTGCGGCGGACCTTGCGGGGCGAAAGTGGAGTTCTTTGCCCGCTCGAACCGAGCATGGGGATTACGCCAGTGCGGCGCGCTCCCGGAGAACGGAAGTGGCCATCGATCAGAGAATCCCCTGCTCGTGAAGACGGGCCCACTCCGGCGTAAGCTACGTGACGACGTTCACGCTTTTCGTGAACCGCAAGATCGCGCAGGCTAAATCAGCAGGTGTAAGCCCACACGGGCTTCGGGCACAATTAACTACATGACGGGTACGGACCCGCATCTACGCTTCCTGCCAAGGCGTATCAACCTCGACTAGCTCCTGCGGAGATCCTGATGAGTAGGCGTCTTGCCCTGATTGCTCTGTTGGCCTTAGCGGGCGCGTGCAGCCGCGATGTCGAGAAGCCCGCTTCGCCTCGCTCGGCGTACAAAGCCGACCATGCCGCAATGCGCGTAGTGCAAGCGCAAAAATCGCTGCAGACACCCGCCGTGCAGGGTTTCGCCCACCAGCCCGATCGTGGCGATCTGGCGGTCTATTCCAAAGCCACCCCCGTGCGCCCCGACGGCGCCTATACCTGGCATCGCAGCGACATCAGCGAGGCCCATGCCATCGCCGCGATTGGTTCTGGGCGGCTGCGGGTCAAGACCCCGTCCGGCGAAACGCTTGATTTCAACTACCAGCGCCATGTTGAACATCCCAATGGCGACTGGACCTGGATCGGACATTTGCGCGATGGCGCGCCCGGCGAGGAAACCATCCTGACGTTCGGCAAGAAGGCGGTGTTCGGCAGCATCGGACAACCCGGCAAGGAACCGTTGAAGCTGACCATCCGCAATGGCGTGTCGTGGCTGGTGGAAACGGATCGGACCAAGCTGGCGGGCATCATCAATGCGGCCACCAGGCCACAGGCGCCTGATTATTTCGTTGCGCCCAAGCTGGCGCGACGCGGGGCTGCTGACGTGCCGGTTGCCATGGCCCCGACCACGGCTGGCGCAAACGCGCAGGCCGCCGGCGGCACAGCAGGGACCGTGGTCGACCTTGTGCTTGGATACACCAACGGATTCGCGGCCGGTCTGGGCGGTCAGTCGCAGGCGACGACCCGCCTCAACTTTCTCGTGGACGTGACCAACCAGGCTTACCTGAACAGCCAGATCGACGCGCAGCTACGGCTGGTGGCGGCGGTCCAGGTGACGTATCCCGATGCCACCCCGAATGGAACGGCCCTCGAGGAACTGACCGGATTCAAGGCCCCATCGACGCGGACCACGCCGGCAGCGGTGTTTACGGAACTGCGCGCCGCCCGGAACCAGTACGGCGCCGACGTGGTGTCGCTGGTGCGCAAGTTCAACACGCCGGAAAACGAAGGTTGCGGCATTGCCTGGCTGATCGGCGGCGGACAAAGTGGCATCGCGCAGTCCGACGAATCCTTCGGCTATTCGGTGATCAGCGATGGCACCGACCCCGGCGAAGATGGCAAGACCTATTTCTGCCGTGAAGAGACGCTGGCGCACGAGGTGGGCCACAACGCGGGTTCCGCGCACGACGTCGACACGGCAAAACAATTGGGCGGCAACAAGGACGGTGTACTCGACGCCAACGAGTACGGCAACTACCCGTATTCGTTCGGCTACAAGACCACCACGGGCGCGGGCAACTTCTACTCGATCATGGCGTATGGCGAGTCCGGCCAAATACGCTATCGCACGTTCTCGACCCCTCGCACCACTTACTGCGGCGGTTTTGCCTGCGGTACCGCCGACGCCGACAACGCGCGCAGTCTCGGCCAGACGCTGCCGATGGTGGCGAGCTTCCGGGCGACCGTCGTACCGATCACCGCAAGCCCGGCCGCTGCGCGCGCGCGCAGCGATGTCGATGGGGACGGCCGCAGCGATCTGCTGCTGCAGAACCCAGGCCTTGGCCAGACCGCGTACTGGATCATGAACGGGGCGACCCCGGTGCGTTATTCGATTGCCTTCACGCAACCGGCCGGCTATGCACAGGTGGCCACCGGCGACTTCAATGGCGACCGCAAGCTCGACGTGGTCTGGGCGCGCAGTTCGGACCGCCACCTGCTGCTGTGGCAGGGCGACGGCAACGGCTTCACCCAGGTGTCCATCGGCAATTACTCCACGGGCTGGGCCGTAACCGGCGCGGGTGACCTCGACGGGGACGGCAAGAGCGACCTGCTGCTGACGAATGCGGCACAGGGGCAGACCGCGTACTGGATCATGAGCGGTGCTGTGCCGGTGCGGTATTCCAGTGCCTTCACCCAGCCGGCGGGCTATGCGCAGGTGGCGACCGGCGACTACAACGGCGACGGCAAGCTGGATCTGGTGTGGGCGCGCAATTCGGACCGCAGGTTGCTGCTATGGCAGGGCGACGCCAACGGTTTCCTGCAACTGCTGATTGGCAATTATTCGGCAGGATGGGAAGTCTTGGGGGAGGCGCCCGCGACCGCTCCCGCGAACAAGGTCGTTGCCCGCGGCGATGTCGACGGCGACGGCAAGAGCGACCTGTTGTTGCAGAACGACTTAGCCACCCTGAGTGCGTACTGGATCATGAACGGCGCCACGCCGGTGCGTTATTCCAGTGCGTTCCCGCAGCCCGCGGGCGAACGCGGCTTCCCGTATCTGGCGGCGACCGGCGACTTCAACGGCGACGGCAAGCTCGACTGGGTCTGGGCGCGAGCCCCGGATCGCAGCCTGCTGCTGTGGCAGGTGGATGGCACCGGGGTTGTCCAGCTGTCCATCGGCAATTACTCCGCGGGCTGGATGGTGACCGGCGCGGGCGATATCGACGGCGACGGCAAGAGCGACCTGCTGCTGACGAACGCGAGTCAGGGGCTGGCTGCGTACTGGATCATGAACGGCGCGGTGCCGGTGCGATATTCCATCGCGTTCGTGCAACCAGCGGAATATAAGCAAGTGGCGACCGGCGACTTCAACGGCGACGGCAAGCTTGACGTCGTGTGGGCGCGAAGCTCGGACCGCAACCTGCTGCTCTGGCAGGGCGACGGCAACGGCTTCACCCCGTTGTCCATTGGCAATTACTCCGCGGGCTGGACGGTGACTGGCGCGGGCGATATCGATGGTGACGGCAAGAGCGACCTGCTGCTGACGAATGCGGGGCAGGCGCTGGCCGCGTACTGGATCATGAGCGGTGCCGTGCCGGTGCGGTACTCCGTAGCCTTCACCCAGCCAGCTGGTTATGCGCACGTGACCGGCGACTACAACGGCGATGGCAAGCTTGACCTGGTGTGGGCGCGTGATTACGACGATCGTGCGGTGCTGATGTGGCTAGGGGACGGCACAGGCTTTACGCCCGTCTCCGTTGGCACGCAAAGCGACGGCTGGTTGATCACCCAGCCCTGATCAATGCCGCAATCGAACAAGGCCCGGATTTTTTCCGGGCCTTTTTTTTTGGGTGCGCCCAGCATGGGCGCACGCTTGGAGGTGCAAGTCCTCCCGTGAGCTGACCACAGCGAGCGAAGCGAAGCGCAACTGCGTGAGGGCGACCGAGCGTGGGGAGGAAGCGTGGAGCGCACTTGCGGGCCGATGAACAAGAACCGGATACAAGGCGGTGCTGATGAGGGCGAGCAGGCCCAAGACTGCGAAGCTCTTGTGGTCAAGCGTCAGTGTCGTAGATTCGGCGGTCGTGCAAGGAAGGCGTGCGTTCTTACCTGGGGAGATCTCGCCTCGTGCCTGAAAGGGCGACGGTGCTGAACCGGAGCGAGAAGTCAGCAGAGGCCATAGTAGCCGCGAGGCGAAGGGCCGAAGGTCAGGGAGGGTTCGCCCTCCGATTCTCGGATAGACGTATCTCAGATGTTCGTGAAAGCGAAGCTCGCCGATAAATAGGCCAAGTGAAACTTGGAAGGTAATGGGCAGCGAGAAGTCGAGTCGGGCGGGTCGGAGATAAGCGTACTCAGGCGGTGTGCCGGGATGACTCAAGCACACCGACCTCAACCTGGCCAACCGCCGGATGCGGACCCGCATGTCCGGTGGTGTGGGAGGGGTCCCCGGAGAATCTCCGGGGCCCCTATCCCGATCATGCGTCATGCAACATGGGAAGTGCCGATGCGATGGTGACATCCAGCAACAGCTGGGTAAATCAGCAAAGGGGCTTCGCGGATATACTGCATAAGCAGTGACACTCAGTTTACCGTTGCTGACGCTACTTCAGGCCCTTCATTGTTGTAAAGGGGCGTAGGAAAATAACGCCCGAGTTGTCACTTCGATTGTCCGAGGGAAACATGCGTTCTGTTGCTTGGAAATACACGATAGCGATCGTCGCCTGTCTGGCGGGTTGCGGTGAGCGTCCTGTAGCAGTGGGCGTATCGCCTCCGGTGTCGGCCCCCGTCGCCGAAATCGGCGCCATTCCTGACTTGCCTGCGACTCCGTCAACGGCGACGGTATGGTTTGATCCCGCCGCGCTGGAGGACTGCGCGCCGCCGCAGGTAGGCACGATTCACTGGGATGCGAGCAAATCCAGTGCCGAGACGATCGACGTCAAAATCGTCAGGGGCGACGGGGGCGAAAATTTGTTTGCAACGAACGGGCCGGTGGGTTCGCAGGTTACCCAGCCGTGGATGCGCCCTGGCTTGCTGGTGATCGTGCGAGATCATGCAACCGGCGCAGAACTGGGCCGAAAAACCGTGGCCGCAAAACCATGTTCTCGCTGATGCGAGGCCTTTCCCCGTATTTTGTGCGATCCGCGGCTCCCGCATCACGCGAATGTTGCGATGCTGGCTGAGTGGTTGCTTTTTGCGCTTTTTTTGCAGCCATCAGCGTGTGCAAGCAGTTTGAAACCATTTGACTTGTCGATCCCGCGATGAATTGCGGTGCCCAATCGATAGATCGAATTACCGTACAATTTTCCGGTTAATTCTTAGGGCAGTAGAGAAAAATGGAAAACGCCACGACCGCACCGCCCGCTGAATCCCAAGACCATTTTGTTGCCTTGTGCCAACGGGCGGAGAACTACGCCGCTACACATTGCGTGAGCGGCGTCTTGGTCTTGCGCCGGCCGAGTTCTGGTATCCGTACCACTCGATGTCAAACTTCCATATCCTCAATCAATTGCTCACCGGCGAGAATCGGGATCTGCTGCGGGATATTCACCCCAAGCGCGCGGCGGATATCGGTGCGGGCGATGGCGACCTGGCTTTTTTTCTTGAGCAGGAGGGTTGGCAGATGACGATCATCGACAACCCGCCCACCAATTGGAATGGCCTGCAAGGTGCGAGGCTCTATAGGGATTCGACCGGATCCCAAGTAGAAATTGCGGAGATGGACCTGGATTCGCAATTCCAGCTGACTGATCGTTACGACCTAGTGTTTTTCCTGGGGATTCTCTATCACCTCAAGAATCCTTTTTATGTGCTTGAGCAACTGAGCAGGTACACCAGATACGCAATCATCAGCACGCGGATCATGCGTTGGAGCCAACCGGCCGATCCTCAGGGCGGGACGTCGCCGCAACTCCTCGAACACCTGCCGCTTGCCTATCTGCTCGGTCCTGCGGAATGCAACAACGACGCCACCAACTACTGGATCTTCTCGGATGCTGGTTTAAGAAGGATCCTGGACCGCACCGGCTGGGAGATCGAGGACTATCTGATTGTCGGCGCCACCGAGGTCGCTGATCCATTCAGCGCTGAAGGCGATGCTCGGGCCTTCTGCCTGGTGAAAAGCCGTCTCAGCTGAACGCAGCACCAAGGTAAAGCGCTCAGGTTTTTTTCGGATGTCTCGCAGCCATGCTGTGGCAACGATGGCGGTGTCGATGAGCACAAACGGTATGCGAATCCAAGGTCGGCGCAGTCAGACAAGCGCTTGAGCGTGTGCATCCGGTTGTGGAAATCGCACAAGGGGACCGGGGCTCTACAAGTATCTTTTGACCACTGGATCGAGCGATCTAGACGGATGGGTGCCTAGCCCAGGTAAGCGTGATCGGGACATGGCTGCGTGTGCGATGTACACGCAGACCGGCCGTCGATCCTTGATTTTGATCCTTGAAGCAAACGCTGCGGAACTCATGGCATCGCAGCGTCTGGTGCCTCATGGCTCCCACGACGGCCGAGGATTGGCAGCCGCGTACGCATAGGTTCCAGGGACATTGCACGACCACGACGTCATGTGGAGCAGACGTGCTTTCGATGGCATGCGCTACCGGTTGACCCGGCTGCGCGCGATGAGCTCGGCAATCCGCCGTGCCGCCCGCCCGTCGCCGTACGGGTTGTGCGCCCGCGCCATCGCCTCGTAAGCGGCCGGATCATCCAGCAGCCGGCCGGCGTCGGCTAGGATCAATGCAGTATCGGTCCCGACCAGCCGCACGGTGCCCGCGTCCAGTGCCTCCGGGCGTTCGGTGGTGTCGCGCATCACCAGCACCGGTTTGCCCAGCGACGGCGCTTCCTCCTGGATGCCGCCGGAGTCGGTCAGGATCAGGTGCGAACGTGTCATCAGGTAGACGAAGGGCAGGTAGTCCTGGGGCGCGATCAGATGAACATTCGGGATGTCGCCGAGGAGGCGGTTGACCGGCTCTTGCACGCTCGGGTTCAAGTGCACCGGATACAGCACCTGCACATCGCCGCGTGAGCCGAGGGTGCGCAGCGCCACGCAGATCTGCTCGAAGCCGTCGCCGAAATTCTCGCGGCGGTGACCGGTCACCAATACCAGGCGTTTG
>JBBJNO010000323.1:0-794 GCA_037720875.1 Luteimonas sp.
GCGGGAATGA
Source organism: Luteimonas sp. (assembly GCA_037720875.1). Classification (GTDB taxonomy): domain Bacteria; phylum Pseudomonadota; class Gammaproteobacteria; order Xanthomonadales; family Xanthomonadaceae; genus JALYOU01. The sequence goes on from JBBJNO010000323.1 coordinate 11, forward strand.
CGGCCAAGGACACGGATTGCCGCCTTCGCGGGAATGACGGCCAAGGACACGGATTGCCGCCTTCGCGGGAATGACGGCCAAGACACGGATTGCCGCCTTAGCGGGAATGACGGCCAGGGACACGGATTGCTACCTTCGCGGAATGACGGCCTTGCTCTCCGTATCTTGAGTACCGGTAGCCCCGGCGTATCAATGTTTTCCATTTGTGATCGAGGGAACACCATGGCGGATGCCATCGCAACACCCACCACCACCCGTCAAGTCTTGCAAGTGACCGGCCTCGGCAAACGCGTGCCGCTGCCCGGCAGTGAACTGACGATCCTCGATGGGGTGTCGTTCGCGATCGACACCGGCGACAGCGTGGCGATCGTGGGCGCATCGGGCTCGGGCAAGAGCACGCTGTTGTCGTTGATGGCGGGACTCGATACACCCAGCGATGGCCATGTGCTGCTTGATGGCGAAGCGTTGTCGGCGCTCGACGAAGACGGCCGCGCGCGGGTACGCGGGGAGAAAGTCGGCTTCGTGTTCCAGAGCTTCCAACTGCTGCCCTCGCTGACGGCACTGGAAAACGTGATGCTGCCGCTGGAACTGCGCGGCGATGCGGATGCGGAAACACCGGCGCGCGCGATCCTGACCAAGGTCGGTTTGGGCGAACGTCTTGGCCACTATCCGCGGCAGTTGTCCGGCGGCGAACAACAGCGCGTCGCACTGGCGCGCGCGTTCGTCACCCGGCCCTCGGTGCTGTTCGCCGACGAGCCCACCGGCAACCTCGACACCCACACCG
>JBBJNO010000323.1:804-2687 GCA_037720875.1 Luteimonas sp.
GGCAGGCGATCATCGAACTGCTGTTCGCCATGAATGCCGACGCCGGCACCACGCTGGTGCTGGTGACGCACGACGAGCACCTTGCCGTGCGTTGCAGCCGGATGTTGCGGCTCGACAGCGGCCGATTGGTGCCTGCGTGACTCGTGCTGTGACCACCCGCCTGCGCAATACGATTGCACTCGCATGGCGGCAACTGCGCCGCGATATGACCGCGGGCGATATCCGCATCCTGCTCGCAGCGTTGGTGCTGGCCGTCGTTGCCGTGACCGCAGTCGGTTTCATCACCGATCGCGCCGAACGCGCGCTTGCCATCGAAGCCAATCGCCTGCTCGGCGGTGATGCAGTGATCCGCGGCGATGCGCCGATCGATAGCGCGGTGCGCGCGTCTGCCGATGCCAATGGCCTGCAGCGCACCGAAACCATCGAACTGCAAAGCATGATCCGCGCCGGCGATGACCTGAAACTCGGCGACCTGCGAGCGCTCGGCAAAGGGTTTCCGTTGCGCGGCACCTTCTTCATCGTCGATGCGACGGGCAACGAACGCGATGCCGATGGTGTGCCCGCATCGGGCACGCTGTGGATGAGCCGCGCAGGCGCAGATACGCTGGGCGCGAAGCTCGGCGACAGCATCGGCATCGGCGATGCGCACCTGCGGTTGTCGGCGCTGGTGGTGCAGGAACCCGATGCCGCGCTCGATTATTTCAACGTCGCGCCGCGCGTGTTCCTCAATCTCGACGACCTGGCCGCGACCGGGCTGGTGCAGGAAGGCAGTCGCATCCGGTATCGACTGGTGGTCGCAGGCGCCGCGCCGGCGGTCGAACGCTTCACCCGCAGCGCGCGCGCGTCGCTGGCGCGCGGACAACGGCTGGAAACGATCAGCGACGCGCGCCCCGAGATGCGCTCCGCGCTGGATCGCACAGGACGTTTTCTCGGGCTCGCTGCATTGGTCTCGGTGGTGCTCGCCGCGGTCGCGGTAGCGATGGCCGCGCGCCGCCACAGCGAGCGGCATCTGTCCGGCGCGGCGGTGATGCGTTGCCTCGGCGCCAGCCAGCGCACATTGGTCGGCATCCACGTCGGTGAATTGCTGCTGCTGGGGTTGTTTGCCTGCAGCGTCGGCGTGGCGCTCGCATTCGGATTGCAATGGGCGGTCGGTGAATGGCTGGCGCAGAAACTTGGATTGTCGATTCCACCCGCAGGCTGGTTGCCGGCATGGCAAGGCATCGGCGTCGGTATGGTCGTGCTGCTCGCGTTCGGCGCGCCGCCGGTGTTGGCATTGCGCCGCGTGCCGGCATTGCGCGTGTTGCGTCGCGACCTGGATCCGACCGAACCCAGCGCATGGCTGGTTGCGCTTGCAGGGTTTGGCGGGCTTGCGTTGTTGCTGTGGTGGAAGGCCGGATCGGCCACGCTCGGCAGCGCGATGTTGCTCGGCATCGTTGCCACGCTGGCGGTGCTGGCGACGCTGGCATGGTTGCTGATCGTGCTGGTGCGCCGCCTGCGGCCGCGATTGCGCGGCAGCCTGCGCTATGGACTGGCGAACGTGAGCCGCCGCGCCGGCACCAGCATCGCGCAGGTGTCCGCGCTGGGCCTCGGCCTGATGGCGTTGCTGCTGCTGACGTTCGTGCGCACCGACCTGCTCGATCGCTGGCAGCTGTCGCTGGCGCGCGACGCGCCGAATCGTTTCATCATCAACGTGCAGCAGGACCAGCTCGACGCGGTGCGCTTGCACATGCAGGCGAAGGGGATTGCTGCGCCGACGCTGTATCCGATGATCCGCGGCCGGCTGATCGCGCGCAACGGCAAGCCGGTGACGGGCGCGAACTATGCCGCCGACGACCGCGAAGGGCAGCGTCGCGCCGAACGCGAATTCAACCTGTCGGTCGCCG
>JBBJNO010000324.1:0-2682 GCA_037720875.1 Luteimonas sp.
TTCGACCGGTCCGTACTCGCTCGCCACCCAGCAACCGCTGGGCGGCAAGGCGCAGTTCGGTGGCCAGCGCTTCGGCGAGATGGAAGTCTGGGCGCTGGAAGCGTATGGCGCGGCGTACACCCTGCAGGAGATGTTGACGGTGAAATCCGACGACGTGCAGGGCCGCAACCAGATGTACAAGAACATCGTCGATGGCGAGTACGAAATGGTGGCCGGCATGCCGGAATCGTTCAACGTCCTGGTCAAGGAAATCCGCTCGCTCGGCATCAACATGGAACTGGAAGACACCTAGGAGCCGGGATTGGGGATTCGGGATTCGGGATTCGTAAAGGCTGTAGCCCACGATTCCTGATCTCCCGAATTCCCGCCCCGCCAATCCCGAATCTCCAATCCCGAATCCCGGAGTTACCAAATGAAAGACCTACTGAACCTCTTCAACCAGCAGCGTCCGCTGCCCGACTTCAATGCGATCAAGATCGCGTTGGCATCGCCGGACCTGATCCGCTCCTGGTCCTACGGTGAAGTGAAAAAGCCGGAAACCATCAACTACCGCACCTTCAAGCCCGAGCGCGACGGCCTGTTCTGCGCGGCGATCTTCGGGCCGATCAAGGACTACGAGTGCCTGTGCGGCAAATACAAGCGCATGAAGCACCGCGGCGTGGTCTGCGAGAAGTGCGGCACGGAAGTGACGCTGGCCAAGGTGCGCCGCGAGCGCATGGGTCACATCGACCTCGCCTCGCCGGTCGCGCACATCTGGTTCCTGAAGTCGCTGCCGTCGCGCATCGGCTTGATGCTGGACATGACGCTGCGCGACATCGAACGCATCCTGTATTTCGAGGCCTATGTCGTCACCGAGCCGGGCCTGACCCCGCTCGAGCAGGGCCAGTTGCTCAACGAAGAGCAGTTCATGACCGCGCGCCAGGAACACGGCGACGATTTCGAAGCCGCCATGGGCGCCGAAGCAGTGTTCGATCTGCTGCGTGCGATCGATCTGGCGGCCGAGATGGTGCAGCTGAGAGAAGACATTTCCAACACCGGCTCGGAAACCAAGCTCAAGCGCCTCACCAAGCGCATCAAGCTGGTCGAGGCGTTCATGGAATCGGGCAACCGTCCGGAGTGGATGGTGATGACGGTGCTGCCGGTGCTGCCGCCGGACCTGCGTCCGCTGGTGCCGCTGGACGGCGGCCGCTTCGCGACGTCCGATCTCAATGATCTCTATCGCCGCGTCATCAACCGCAACAACCGCCTGCGCCGCCTGCTGGAGCTCAATGCGCCCGACATCATCGTGCGCAACGAAAAACGCATGCTGCAGGAATCGGTGGATGCGCTGATGGACAACGGCCGCCGTGGCCGCGCCATCACCGGCACCAACAAGCGTGCGCTGAAGTCGCTGGCCGACATGATCAAGGGCAAGCAGGGCCGCTTCCGCCAGAACCTGCTCGGCAAGCGCGTCGATTATTCCGGCCGTTCGGTGATTGTTGTCGGGCCCACCTTGCGCCTGCACGAGTGCGGCCTGCCGAAGAAGATGGCGCTGGAGCTGTTCAAGCCCTTCATCTTCGCCAAGCTGCAGCGCCGTGGCCTTGCCACCACGATCAAGGCCGCCAAGAAGCTGGTCGAGCGCGAGGAAGCCGAGGTGTGGGACATCCTCGAAGAAGTCATCCGCGAACATCCGGTGATGTTGAACCGTGCGCCGACCCTGCACCGCCTCGGCATCCAGGCGTTCGAGCCGGTGCTGATCGAAGGCAAGGCGATCCAGCTGCATCCGCTGGTCTGCACCGCGTTCAACGCCGACTTCGACGGTGACCAGATGGCCGTGCACGTGCCGCTGTCGCTGGAAGCGCAGCTGGAAGCGCGCGCGTTGATGATGTCGACCAACAACATCCTGTCGCCGGCCAACGGCGAGCCGATCATCGTGCCGTCGCAGGACGTGGTGATGGGCTTGTACTACATGAGCCGCGCGCTGGAGAACAAGCAGGGCGAGGGCATGGCGTTCGCCAATGTGTCCGAAGTCAAGCGCGCCTACGACAATCGCGTCGTGCAACTGCACGCCAAGGTCAAGGTGCGGATCAGCGAGACCATCATCGATGAGGACAGCGTGACTGGTGAGAGCCGGCGCACGCCGCGCACCTCGATCATCGACACCACGGTCGGTCGCGCTCTGTTGGCGGAAATCCTGCCGGAAGGGCTGCCGTTCGCACTGGTCAACACCGAGTTGAACAAGAAGGCGATCAGCCGGTTGATCAACACCTGCTATCGCCTGCTCGGCCTGAAGGACACGGTCGTGTTCGCCGACCAGCTGATGTACACCGGCTTCGCTTACGCCACGCGCGCCGGTGTATCGATCGGCATCGACGACATGATCATCCCCGACGAGAAGAAGGGCATCCTGGCCGAAGCCGAAGTGGAAGTGCTGGAAATCCAGCAGCAGTACCAGTCGGGCCTGGTCACCGCCGGCGAGCGCTACAACAAGGTGGTCGACATCTGGTCGCGCACCAATGAGCGGGTCGCCAAGGCGATGATGGACGCGATCGGCACCGACACCGTGATCAATGCGAACGGCGAGAAGGTCGCGCAGAAGTCGATGAACTCGGTCTTCATCATGGCGGACTCCGGCGCGCGTGGTTCGCAGGCCCAGATCCGCCAGCTGGCGGGTATGCGTGGCCTGATGGCCAAGCCGGACGG
>JBBJNO010000073.1:0-10045 GCA_037720875.1 Luteimonas sp.
GCTGTATCTGGGCTACGTCGGTTTCGCGGTGCCGTTCGCCTTCGCCATCGCCGCATTGCTGGAGCCTGCGTCCTCCCGTTCGGGACTCATGCAAGGCTGGCTGCGCTGGACGCGGCCGTGGACCAACGTCGCGTGGGGCTTCTTGACACTCGGGATCGCGCTCGGCAGCTGGTGGGCGTATTACGAACTGGGCTGGGGTGGGTGGTGGTTCTGGGACCCGGTTGAAAATGCCAGCTTCATGCCGTGGCTCGCAGGTGCGGCGTTGCTGCATTCGCAGGCCGTGACCGAAAAGCGTGGCAGCTTCGCCGGCTGGACCTTGCTGCTGGCCATCGCCGCATTCTCGCTGTCGCTGCTCGGCACCTTCCTGGTGCGTTCGGGCGTGATCACCAGCGTGCACGCGTTTGCGTCCGATCCGACCCGCGGCGTGTTCATCCTGATCTTCCTCGGCATCGTCATCGGCGGCTCGTTGCTGCTGTATGCGCTGCGTGCGCCCAACAGCGACGATGCCGCGATCAACGGCAAACCGTTCACCGCGATGTCGCGCGAGACGCTGCTGCTCGCCAACAATTTGTTGCTGGTCGCCGCCTGCGCGATGGTGCTGCTCGGCACACTGTATCCGTTGCTCGCCGACGCCCTGGATCTCGGCAAGATCTCGGTCGGGCCGCCCTACTTCTCGTTGCTGTTCATGCTGCTGATGGCGCCGCTGATATTGCTGCTGCCGTTTGGCCCGTTGACGCGCTGGCAGCGCGAGGACGTGTCGAAACCAGTGGCGATGTTGATTCCGTGGGCGGGCCTTGCCGTCGGCGTCGGCATCGCGGCGTTTTTCCTCGCGCCGCAGGGATCATGGAAGGCTGCGGTTGGTTTTACCGCGGCCGCGTGGATCGCCGCCGGCACGGCCCGGTTCGTGTGGTCGCGCTTCGCGACAAAAGGCAACCGGTTCACGGCGGAAATGCTCGGCATGACACTGGCGCATTTCGGCGTTGCGGTATTCCTGGTCGGCGCGCTGTTGACCGAAGGATCGAGCCTCCAGCGCGAACTCGCCCTTGCGCCGGGCCAGACAGCCGAACTCGGCCGTTATGCATTCCGCTTCGACGGAGTCGAACGTCGCACCGGCCCGAACTTCGTCGCCGACCGCGGCACGGTGAGCGTATTTCACGGTGATTCCGTGGTGACGACGCTGCACCCGGAAAAGCGCACCTACGCCAGCGGGGGACAATCCATGACCGAGGCCGGGATCGATCCCGGTGTGTTTCGCGATGTCTACGTCGCACTCGGCGAGCCGCTGGGCAACAACGCGTGGGCGGTACGCGTGCACATCAAACCGTTCGTGCGCTGGATCTGGTTCGGCGCATTGCTGATGGGGTTGGGCGGCTTCGTCACCGCGACCGACCGCCGTTTCAGAGGAACAAAAAGCAGTACGAACGTCGAGCCAAATTTGCCCCGATCTGATCTTGAAAAAAGCTGGGAACCGCAAATCGGCGTGCTGACTGCGCGTGGACATCTGCATCCTGATGGAAATTATGGAAACGGCGATCCATGAAACTCAATCGCTGGCTGCCGCTGGTAATCTTCGCCGCATTGGCCGCGTTGCTGGCTACAGGCGTATGGATCAGCCGAAACCCGGATCGCGATGCCCTGCCCTCGCCGCTGATCGGCAAGCCCGCGCCGCAGTTTTCGCTGCCGGTACTGCACGAGCCCGGTCGCATCGTGGCATTGCAGGATCTGCGCGGCGCGCCGTTCGTGCTCAATGTCTGGGGCAGCTGGTGCCCGGAATGCCGCGTCGAGCATCCGGTATTGACGCGATTCGCCGAAAGCAAGCGCGTGCGTGTCGTCGGATACAACTTGAAGGACGAACGCGCGGATGCATTGCGCTGGCTGGAACAGTTCGGCAATCCGTTCTGGCTGGTCGTCGCCGACATCGAAGGCAAGGATGCGATCGACTGGGGCATTTACGGCGCACCCGAGACGTTCCTGGTCGATGGCAACGGGATCATCCGCTGGAAGCATGTGGGGCCGTTGAGCGATGCAATCGTCGCCAAGGAACTGCTGCCTGCGTTGCAGAAGATCGAAGGCGCGCGATGAGTGAGGTGAAGGCTTTCGCTCTAGCCGTCATTCCCGCGAAGGCGGGAACCCAGCGCCTTGGATCTTCCTTCGGTGTCGCGATAAGCCGCGCACCCCAGCGAAGCTGTACGAAGCGAAAGGCAAAGACGCTGGGTTCCCGCCTTCGCGGGAATGACGGCAACGGCATGCAAACGATGCTGGCGGCGGTTTGCCTGGTAGTCGTAATGCTGTTTTCGTTTTCAGCCATCGCCCAGGTCGCCACCAACACCGCCCCACTACAGTTCCAGGACACCTCTGAAGAACGACGTTTCCACGCACTGGTCTCCGAACTGCGTTGCGTCATGTGCCAGAACCAGTCGCTGGCCGACTCCAACGCGCAGATCGCCAACGACTTGCGGCATGAAGTGCTCGACCTGATGCGGCAGGGCAAATCCGATGCGGAAGTGAAATCATTCCTGGTCGCGCGCTACGGCGAGTTCGTGTTGTACCGCCCGCGCGTCGCGTCGAAGACCTGGCTGTTGTGGTTCGGGCCGGCACTGCTGCTGCTGGTTGGCGGATTCGTCATCGCGCGCATCGTGCGCAAGCGTGCCGCTCCCGGTCGAGCCCTGCCCTGCGATGACACGCAGGAGTGGTGATGATGCTTTTCGTTCCCCTCGCAATCGTGCTCACGCTGGCAGCGTTGGCCTTCGTCCTGAAACCATTGTGGCCGCAGTCGCGCGGTCTGTTCGCCGCGATCGCATTGACCTTGGCGATCACCACGTTCGCCTTGTACCGTTTGGTCGGAACACCTGCCGCGCTCGACCCCAAGGTCGTGACCGGTCCCGAAACCCTGGGCGACGCGATCACGCAACTCGAAGCCAAATTACTGGCCGATCCCGGCCAGGCCGAAGGCTGGCGCCTGCTCGGCCGCGCATACATCGCACAACAACGCCTCACCGATGCACGCGATGCATATGCGCGCGCCGCAACACTTTCGCCTGACGATGCGGAGACGCAGGTCGAGGCCGCCGAGTCGCGCGCGCTGGCCGATCCGCAGCGACGCTTCGACGCGCAGGCCGTGTCGATGCTGCAACGCGCACTGCAACTGCAACCGCAGCAGCAACGCGGCCGCTGGTTTTTGGGCATCGCGCAACGCCAGGCTGGCAACCACGCTGAAGCCGCGGCGACCTGGCAACCATTGCTGGCGCAAGTCGATGCGAAGACCGCCACCAGCCTGCGGCCGCAAATCGATGCCGCGCGCAAGGATGCGGGATTACCACCATTGCCTGCTGCCACCGACGCGACGCCGGCAGCGGCAAACGCACTCACCGTCAAGGTAGCGCTCGATCCCGATTTCGCATCGCGCGTGCGGCTCGACGGCAACGCCAGTATCTTCGTCATCGCGCGCGTGCCCGGTGGTCCGCCCATGCCGGTCGCCGTCGAGAAACGCAGCGTCCGCGAATTGCCGTTGACGGTGATTCTCGACGACAGCGATGGTCCGATGCCGACCCGGAAACTGTCGGCATTGCAGGAAGTGGAAGTGATCGCGCGCCTGTCGGCGAGCGGGAATGCGATGCGGCAGGAGGGGGATATTGAATCGCAGGCGGTGCGAGTGAAGTTGCCGGTGACTGGAGATGTCGCGTTGGTGATTGGGAGCGCACGATGACAGATGCTATGCGTATTGTTTCCGGAGCCGGAGCGTGCATTTCCCTTCTCCTCCCGGGAGAAGGTGGCGCGAAGCGCCGGATGAGGGCGTGGACTCGCAAATCGTGGTGCGCGACGACCGGAACGTCCGCGCCTTCATCCGCCCTTCGGGCACCTTCTGCCGAAGGGAGAAGGACATGCACGAGCATCCCTCAATGACTGAATTCATCCCCGCGGGCACCCGTTTCTTCAGCCTTCCCTCCCCGTTCGCGATGAAACGCGGCGGCGAGCTGCACAACGCGCATGTCGCCTACGAAACCTGGGGCGCGCCCAATGACGCACGCGACAATGCCATCCTGATCCTCACCGGTTTGTCGCCGGATGCTCACGCGGCGGCCAACGACACGAATCCTGAAGACGGCTGGTGGGAAGCCATGCTCGGCCCCGGCAAGCCGATCGACAGCGACCGTTGGTTCGTGATCTGCGTCAATTCGCTCGGCAGCTGCAAGGGTTCCACCGGGCCCGCATCGGTCGATCCTCGAACCGGCGAACCGTATCGACTCGATTTCCCCGAGCTTTCCGTCGAGGATGGCGCAGACGCCGCGTTCGATGTCGTGCGCAGCCTTGGCATCGGGCAACTGGCCTGCGTCATCGGCAACTCGATGGGCGGCATGACCGCGCTTGCCTACCTGCTGCGCCATCCGGGCGCCGCGCGCACGCACATCAACATCTCAGGCGCCGCGCGCGCGCTGCCGTTCTCGATCGCGATCCGCTCGCTGCAGCGCGAGGCGATCCGGCTCGACCCCGCCTGGAACAACGGGCACTACGACGATGCGCGCTACCCGGAAAGCGGCATGCGCATGGCGCGAAAACTCGGCGTCATCACCTATCGCTCGGCGCTGGAATGGGATGGCCGTTTCGGCCGCGTGCGGCTGGATTCGGACCGCCGTGGCGACGAGGATCCGTTCGGGCTCGAGTTCGAGGTCGAGAGTTACCTCGAAGGCCATGCCCGCCGCTTCGTGCGCCGCTTCGATCCCAACTGCTATCTCTATCTCAGCCGTTCGATGGACTGGTTTGACCTGGGCGAAACCGTCGGCGGCGATGTGATGGATGGCCTCGCGCAGATCCGCCTCGACAAGGCGCTGGCGATCGGCGTGCAAACCGACATCCTGTTCCCGCTGCAGCAGCAGCAACAGATTGCCGACGGCCTGCGCGCAGGCGGAACCGACACCCGTTTCGTGCCGCTGGAATCACCGCAGGGCCACGACGCCTTCCTCGTGGATATCGAACGCTTCGGCCCGGCTGTCCGCAAGTTCCTGGATTCCCTGTAGGGCGGGTCTCGACCCGCAGCTTTTGATCTCCGCTCTCCCGAACAGCGGGTCAAGACCGCAGCTTTTGATCTTCGCTCTCCCGAACGGCGGGTCAAGACCGCAGCTTTTGATCTTCGCTCTCCCGAACGGCGGGTCAAGACCGCAGCTTTTGATCTTCGCTCTCCCGAACGGCGGGTCTCGGCCCGCAGCTTTTGATCTTCGCTCTCCCGAACGGCGGGTCTCGACCCGCAGCTTTTGATCTTCGCTCTCCCGAACGGCGGGTCAAGACCCGCCCTACGCTGCCCTGGTTTTCCGCCTCATGCCTAACCGGGCGTAAAATCCCGCCCATGAACACCGATGCCCATGGCTGCCCCGACCTCGACTTCCCAGGCCACGACAAATTCATCGCGGCGCTGGATGCAGCGGTGATCAGTGGCGACGAACACGCCATCACGGCAGCGCTTCGCAACACCTTGTGCGCGTTGATCCGCGACCCCGAGGTGCACCTGCCCGGGTGCGTGTTCGATCCAATCGACGACCACTACGCGCGCCGCGAGATCTATCGCAGCGAACGCCACGGCTATAGCGTGGTCGCGATGACGTGGGGACCCGGCCAAGGCACGCCGGTGCACGACCATTCCGGATTGTGGTGCGTGGAAGGGGTCTGGGATGGGCAACTGGAGATCACCCAGTTTGAGCTGCTTGAGCGCGACGGCGAGCGTTTCCGTTTCCGCGCCGCGGGCGGCATGCAGGCCGGCGTCGGCAGTGCTGGCAGCCTGATCCCGCCGCACGAATACCACACCATCGGCAATGCCAGCCAGGATGCAGTCGCCGTGTCGCTGCACATCTACAAGGCGCCGATGGAGTGTTGCAGCAAGTTCGTGCCGGTCAGCGGCGAGTGGTTCGTGCGCAGCGACAACGTGCTGGCGACCGACGAAGCCGCATAGGCCAAACCGTATCAGCGTGCTCGCGCGCTGCTGGGGTCTGCAAACCTTCGGCTATAATTCGCGCCCGTGCCGAAGTGGCGGAATGGTAGACGCAGTGGATTCAAAATCCACCGCCCTTAAAAGCGTGGGGGTTCGAGTCCCCCCTTCGGTACCAGGATCAAGAAGCCCGGCCATGCCGGGCTTTTTGTTGCACGGCGAATGACCATGGCATCGATTGCGAACTTTGCATGCTTCATTGATCCAGATTGGTTCGACGACGTTGATTCATTGCCAATCACCGCTCGGCGTGAACAAAAGCCAACAATCGCCGGTGCATTCACACAGGATGCACACGCGCCCTTGAGTTTGATCCCTGTCAACGGATGCCGATCTTGATCCATCTTGACGATCTTGATCCATCTTGACGATCTTGATCCATCTTGAAGCGGCAGATTTTTTTCGCACGGGGAATTCCATGTCATCGAGCCATCCAACCAACCTGACTGCATGCGTGCACCAACCAATGCTCGCCCATTGCACCTACCGCTCGTGCGCATGATGACCGAGGCCGAAACCGACGCGGCCATCGCCCAGCTGGAGGGCGAAATGCAGGATCTCCAGCATCGCCACCGCGATCTGTTTGCATTCGCCAGCGCCTGGGCGCAGCGTTATGACGGCATCCTGGCCGCCGTACCGGGCGATCGTCGGGCAGCGGTCGAGCAGCGCTTGCATCGCATCGGCGTGCGCTGGGGGACGATTACCGGGATGCGGCTGACAGGGCAATTTCCCGTATTCAAGGCCCAGGGATAGTCGCATCACGGATGCCTTACGCCATCAATGGCACCTTGATGGCGTTCCCCGCAATTGCGGCCCGCAGCACCTGCCCGACCACGATGATCGCCATCTCCCGAGCCAGCCAGGCACTGCTGCATTTTATTGCCGACGACGTTTTCCCCTGCGTGGGTGCGAAGTCCGCCATGAGCCAGGACAACATGAGCGTCGTGCATGCGCATGACCTGCGTCTGGACGACTGCGACGCAGCCATCACGGCACAACTGCAGGCGTTTGCCGGCCATGCCAGCGGGCGCATTGTCAACCAACACTGGACGTGTCCCTTCCATGCGCACTGACCGGGCCACGCCATGATCGTGGAAATTGCGCCCCGCAGCGGCGTGGCATTTGAACTGAGAAGTGGCCAGCGGCTGAAGGTCATCGACCCGCTGGGCGAACAGGTGGCCGACTTGCTGGCGTATCGGCGCGGCGATACCGGCGAAGTGCTGTCATCCGGCCGCAGCATCGACTACGCGTGCCGGATCTACCTGAGCATCGGCGACAAGTTGTACTCCAATCGCAGCAACGTGCTGCTGGAGATCGTCGAGGACACCGTCGGCCGCCATGATTTCCTGCTGACGCCGTGCTCCGCCGACATGTTCCGCATCATTTACGGCGATGCGCAACCGCACCGCGGCTGCTTCGGGAACCTGCAGGCCGCGCTGGCGCCTTACGGCATCACCGGCGACCAGATCCCGACCGCGTTCAACATCTTCATGAATGTCCCGATCGATAGCACGACCGGCCTGGTATCGGTCAAACCTCCGTTGAGCAAACCCGGCGACCACATCGTGTTCGAGGCGAAGGCCGACCTGATCATCGGCCTCACCGCTTGCTCGGCCGGGCAGTCCAACAATTTTCGATACAAACCGATCCATTACGAGATTTCGTGATGCGGCACGGCTTCCGCGAAACCGCGACCGTGGAGGACACGTCGGTGGAGGACACGTCGGTGGAGGACACGTCGGTGGAGGACATGTCCGTAGAGGACAGGTCGCGCACGGAATCCGGCCTTGACACGCGTATCGTCGGCCGCTTCGAGCAACTGCCCAAATGGCTGAACCTGATTCCGATGGTCGCCCAATGGCTTTGGCTGGGACTGCGCTATCGAAGCGTCACCCTGCCCTCGGCCGCCAATCCGCGCATCACTGCGGGCGGCATGGTGGGTGAAGGCAAGCTCGAATATTTCGACATCATGGGGTCGCTGGCGCGCGCGTCCACCGCCGAGCACATCGGCGTACGCGTCGAAGCATCGACGACCGCCGATGCTACTGTTAGCAGCCGTTGGCAAACGTGGCGGCTGAGGTCCCTTGTCTAGGAAGTGAAATTGAGTCGCGCATCACTGCCAGTCTTTCTACGAATATGCGGCGTCGGAGTGACGCTCCTGGGTGCTGTCGTCCTCACGGGTTGGATAACGCACCAACCTGCACTCCTGCTGCAACAGCATCCAGATGCCGTGGCGATGGTTTCGGGCACGGCGCTCTGTTTCCTCCTGGCCGGAACGTGTCTTCTCCTCACCTGTAGAGAGGGCAAGCGGGATCGAGCTGTAGTTCGCAGTGCGGCTCTTCTACTCATAGGCATCCCCCTCCTGGGATTCATAGCGGGAACCACCGCGTATCCGCAGGCGTTGGATCTGACTGGGTTCCATTCGTGGCTCGATGATGGAAACCTGTATCCGGGGAGAATGGCTCCCAACACCCGCGCAGCGTTCATGCTCGCGGGCATTGGATTTCTGCTGATGTCCACAAAGAAAGTAAGTCGAGCCGAGGGGGTTATTCCCATCGCAGTGCTCGGCGTCCTGGTACTGGGCGTCACAGGTTTGATTGGGCTCTGGCTCGCCAACGACCTGATCCTGCCGTGGCAACGGGCCAGGATGGCTCTGCCGACTGGGATCGGCATACTGGCTGTTGGGCTGGGGGCGTGGCAGGCCTGGCGCCTTCGCGTCGCGCATGCGCCGTTGACCCCAGTTTCGCGCATCGTCGGCTCTTCTGCCTTGATTCTCTCGGCCGCTATCCTGGCTGCCGGATTGTCGGGGTTTGCCACGCTGGCTGGCCAGACTCGCAGTGCGATCTCGGCCTTGCTCGAACAAACGCTGCAAGCGCGCACGAGCCTGCTTGCGGAAGCCATCGATCGCACCGCCGAAAGCGCGCACTTTCTCGCATCAAGTTCTTTGCTCATCGAACTGATGGAGAAGGGTTCCGACTCGGCGGCAGATGCAACTCCCGCGTTGAACGAAGCGTTGGTACAGACGTTGGCCGCATCCGAATTCCGCGCGATCCGGGTGGTCGACCCGCGCGGCAGGCTGTTGGCTTCGACGGGAACATTTGTCGAGTCCACCGAGAAACCCTTTACGCTCGATCGCAGTGGCCGAACATCGTTGCTATGGAATGGCGGGTATGTCCTGAGGACCGCTACGCAGATTGTGGGAAGTTCGCAGCGACCTCTCGGCACCCTCATGGCGGAGCGCGAACTCCGAGCTTTTACGGCTGAGTGGAAGGATCTGAAGCGGTTTGGCAAGACGGTAGAGAGCGTCTTGTGCGTGCTCTCCAGTGCCACTACGTCGCGTTGCTTTCCCCAGGCCAGGAATCCCGTCTTCTCCACTGCGCCGATTTCCGTGAACGGAAAGACTGTGCCCATGGGCCTCGCGCTACAGGGACGCACAGGAACCGGCGCTGCCGTCGACTATCGGGGCAAGGAAGTCATCGCCAGCTTTGCGCCGGTCCCGGGAACGCGGCTGGGTCTGGTCATCAAGCAAGACAGCTCGGAAATTTTTGCGCCCATTCGACAGCGCCTGCTGTTCATGCTGCCGATGCTGGGCGCACTCGTCGGTGTCGGCCTGTGGCTGTTGCGATCGTATGTCCACCCGTTGGCTGTGAACTTGTCGCATTCCGAGCGCGCCGCCCATGAGGCGCGCGATCTGCTCGCACTGGCCGAAGCGGGCGCGCGCGCGGCCCACGACGAGATCGCCGCAATCGTTGGCGGAATCACCGACGGCCTGCTGACCAGCGATGAGTCAAGCAAAATCGTCTCGGCAAACAACGCCGCAACGACGATGTTCGGTTATGGCGAAGGCGAGTTGGTTGGATTGGACGTCAAGGTTCTGATGCCACCAGATTTCCGAGACGCTCATGACGCAGGGATGCGAAGGTTTCTCCGGGACGGGACCACTCGCGTCATTGGACAAGGCGCCGTTGAGTTGACTGGGCTGCGCCGGGATGGGTCCCGGTTTCCAATTGAGCTGTCACTCGCTGCCGTCCGACGCGCACACGATTATCTGATGGTCGGTGTCGTGCG